>JAFSGY010000052.1 GCA_017440575.1 Lachnospiraceae bacterium
AATATCCTCCACAAAAAATTATCAATTTCCAAGTTGCTTATGGAATTCCAGAGAATGTAGCAGATGGTTTTCAGTTAGATGGTGGTTATTCCAGAAGTGATGAATATTACAATATTGTAAATCATTCATATGTAGAAATCTGCTATGTGAGCAATCTGATTCTGTTGCTTGTGTTGCTAGTACTTATGACAAGTAACAAGGTTTTGAAGGAAGAGCTAACCTTTACAAGACGTGGAAAGCAGTATTTTCTGGAAATAGCAGTTTTCTTAGGGGCACCTATGCTGGTTGCATTTAGCGGGTTATATGGGCAGTTTGTTGCAGAACTTGGAATGCTGGTTCAATATGGAAATACTTATAACAACCCGGAATGGATACAGTTTTTTACATCATTTCTAGGCATGCTTATGATACTTGCTTGTGATTATGTGACCTTATTGTATATCAGACCAGTATTTACCCTAGGACTTGTTGATTATATTAAGGAATACAGTCTGCTCTATCGCATGTGGAAGGGCATAAAAGGTTTATGTGTCAGGGGTATGGAATCCTTGAAGCAGGTGGATTTGAGTGAAAAGGCATCAAAGACCATATTTAAGTTTGTGGCAGTGAATTTTGTGATTTTAGGTATCATGATGTGCATGTGGTTTATGGGCATCTTTGGACTTTTGATTTACTCTATCGTACTGTTTTTCTTGATAAAAAAATATTACGGACAGGTAGTAAACGACTATGCGAAAGCTCTGAATATGACCAAACGTATTGCCAGTGGTGAGTTTACACAGGAAGCAGAGGAGGAATTTGGAATCTTTAATAGCTTGAAAGAAGAGCTTTGTAGGATTGAAGATGGCTTCCAGAAGGCAGTGGAACAGGAGACAAAGAGCCAGCGCATGAAAACAGAGCTGATTACCAATGTATCGCATGACCTAAAGACACCGCTTACCGCCATTACCACCTATGTTGAACTTTTGAAAAAAGAGGATATCACCGAAGAGGAAAGAAGAGAATATATTGATACCCTTTCAAGAAAGTCCCTTCGATTAAAGGTATTGATTGAAGACTTATTCGAGGTTAGTAAGGCAAGCAGTCAGAATATCGTATTACAGTATATGGATGTCGATGTGGTTAATCTCATGAAGCAGGTATATATCGAGCATGAAGAAAAGCTCTCTAATATGGGATTGGATATCCGCTGGAATGTGCCGGACGAAAAAATTATATTATTACTGGATAATCAGAAGACTTACCGCATATTCGAGAATCTCTTTGTGAATATTCAAAAGTATGCGTTGCCAAACAGTCGAGTGTATATTGATATTTTACAAGTAGAAAATCAGGTACAGATTGTGATGAAGAATATCTCGGCCTCTGAGTTGAATGTGAGACCGGAAGAACTCACGGAACGTTTTGTTCGCGGAGACCAGTCACGTAATACCGAAGGTTCAGGACTTGGGCTTGCCATTGCAAAGAGCTTTGTGGAAGCACAGAAGGGAAGTTTTGAAATAGTAGTCGATGGAGATTTATTCAAGGCAGTGATTACTTTTTTTAGATAAGATAGAACAACGACAGCCGCTTTTGAAGCGGCTGTTTGATGTTTAGGCATAACGATATTTTTTTGTGATATTTGTTTCATATACTCCAATTTTAAAATATTTTTAAACTAAAATCGAATTATGACATTTGAAATTTACAAGTCTTTTTTAGTGTGTTATAGTAAGCCAATATTTTAAGAAATGCATTTCTAAGAAAATCTTCCTAAGTTCATAGGAAAATTTCCAATAACAAATTTAAGGCAAAATATATAAAGTTTAGGTTTCTCGTTGTGAGAAACAGCAGATTCGCTTATAATGGAGGTACATAATGAAACGAAAAAAATGGAATGTCCAAAAGATTTTAGGAATAATATATCCGAACCGCAAGTATAAAGATAGATTATTTCAGAGAGTTTTTCAAAAAAAGGAAGATTTGCTGGATTTGTATAATGCGATTAATCACACAGCGTATACGAATTCGGATGATTTGGAAATTACAACTCTAGAAGATGCTATCTATCTGTCTATGAAGAATGATTTGTCGTTTGTGATATCTGCAACTCTGAATTTATATGAGCAGCAATCGACATTTTGTCCTAATATGCCGATTCGTGGATTAATGTATTTTTCAAGATTATACGAAGCATATATTAAAGAAAAGAATCTTGATATTTATGGGAGATCTCTCATAAAGTTACCATTACCCCAGTATATTATCTTCTATAATGGAAGAGAAAAACAACCGGATGAATTAGTGTTGAAACTATCCGACGCATTTGAGGGAGATGATATTTTGGAAAGTGCTTTAGAATGTCGTGCAAGGATGATGAACATTAATCTGGAACACAATCAGAAGCTGATGCAAAGTTGTAAGAGGTTGTATGATTATTCTTATTTCATAGCAGAAATAAATAGAAATCTGGATAGTGGTCTAATACTAGTTCATGCTATAAGAAAGGCAATCGATACTTGTATTGAGCAGGATATTTTGAAGGATATTCTTTTGAAAAGTAAAAGTGAGGTGGTTCACATGTTATTAACAGAGTATGATGAGAAGAAGCACTTGAAGCATATTTACAAGGAAGGATACGAAGAAGGACAGCTCAAAGCCTATGAAAGAATCAATCAGTTATATGACATGCTATTAGCAGAAGGACGTAATGAGGATATGAAAAAAGCCATGAAGAATCCGGAGTATCTGGAGAAACTCTTTAAAGAATATGGTATATAATACATTAAGATAAAGCAGGAGGCTGCAATGGTTACATTATTAAGTCATTTATTTATCAAGGATTATCAGGAATATACGAATCCAGGTGTTCGCAGGGCATATGGTGTTCTTACTGGTGCAGTGGGAATCGTATTGAATGTTCTTTTGTTTATCGGAAAATATCTGGCAGGCTTTTTAAGTGGTTCTGTATCCATTATGGCAGATGCCTTTAACAATTTGTCGGATGCAGGTAGCAGCTTTATTACGATGCTTGGTTTTCATTTAGCAGGAAAAGAGCCTGACCCACAGCACCCGTTTGGTCATGGGCGAATCGAATATGTATCAGGACTTGCAGTTTCGGTGTTGATAATTGTTATGGGTGTGGAGGTATTTAAGACCGCTATACAAAAGATTATGCATCCGGAGCAGATGGAGCTTAGTGTGATTACTATGCTTATTCTATTTGCTTCGATAGCAGTAAAGATTTATATGTCACTTTACAACCGAACCTATGGGAAAAAACTAGATTCCTCTGCTATGAAGGCAACAGCAACAGATAGCTTAAGTGACTGTATTTCAACAGCAGTTGTTCTTTTGTCTATGTTAGTATATCAGTTTCTTCATATTAATTTAGATGGCTGGTCGGGTCTTATTGTTGCTATTTTTATTCTGATAGCAGGTGTGAATTCGGCAAGAGAGACGTTGAGCCCTTTGCTTGGAGAGGCACCGGATGAGGAACTTGTCATGGAAATAGAGAAAATGGTTATGGAGCATCCTGACGTGGTTGGTGTGCATGATATGGTGGTGCATAATTACGGTCCGGGAAGAATGATGATTTCGCTTCATGCAGAGGTGCCGGGAAATATTGATGTGTATCAGCTTCATGATTCCGTCGATTTGATAGAGTTTCAGATTAAGCAAAGATTTCAATGTGAGGCTGTGATTCATATGGATCCTATTGCAACGGATGATGAACAGGTTATGAGTCTCCGGCAGGAGATTGTAGAGCTGGTAAGACAGTATGATGAGCAGCTTACTATTCATGATTTTCGAATGGTTGCAGGTCCTACACATACAAATCTTATTTTTGATGTGGTAGTTCCACAGGGATATCAAAAAACGGATGATGAGATTTCTGCTGAGATAGCAAGAAGAATTAATCAGAAGTGGTGCAATTATTTTGCAGTTATTAAGATGGAAAAACGTTATATATAGTACATAAATATCATTATGAAAAGAAGCACTCCGTTTTGAGAGTGCTTCTTGCATTATACAGAATTATTTTATTGCATTGGCTCCTGCGGATTATCTCTGCGGATTTCATCCAAATGATGCTTCATACGGCGTTCCATTTCCGAAAGCTCACCGGAATAGCGGATAAAGGCGTTTGTTGTTTCATCCGGAATATCTCCTTTATAGCAAATGCGGTGCTCCATACTTGCCCACAAATCCATGGCAAGGGTACGAAGCTGAATCTCTACCGGGTAGTATTGCATACCTTCAATACGATACACCGGAATACCAAGAACCATGTGATAGCTCTTATAGCCGGATGATTTCGGGTAAGTAATATAATCGCTTTCCTTAATAATCATTAAGTCGGTCTGGCTTTTGATTGCTGCCAAAATATGGTATACATCATCGGTAAAATAGCAGATAACACGAATGCCTGCAATATCTGTTAAGCTGTCCTTTGCTGCAAATGCTGTAAGCGGAAGCTTTCTTGCGGCAAGCTTATGCTCGATACTCTTTTTACTCTTAATACGTGCCTGAATATTATGAATTGGATAGTCACGATATTTTTTTCTATAATCTTCATTGAGCCCGTTCATACGAACCTCTAAGCGGGTCATCGCTTCACGATAGGGCTCAACAAGCTGGTCGTATTCTTCCTGAGGGATGCGCTCGTTAGCTTTTTGAGCGACGTAAGCAGCATATCCATTCGGATCATTTTCATAACCTGTCAAGGTACTTACCTCCTGTGAACTGTCTGATAATATTTAGCTGACAGTAAAACAATTACTTCTTATATTCAATATACCTTATACAGAAAATGAAAGCAATGAAAATGTATAAATTCACTAAAATTTAACATATTATGGTAAACTTTTTGGCTATTAGTACACATAATTTGAAAGTTTGTTACTTAAATAACAAGTTAAAAGCCCTTTGTCTTATGGAAAAAATATGATAAGATAGAACGGGTAAAGCGTATTGCTTTTCATAAGAACAAGGATAAGACAGAAAGGGTTACGATTATGAAAATTGCATTAATCAATGAAAACAGCCAGGCGGCTAAAAACGCTATGATTTGTGAAACCTTGAAAAAGGTTGTAGAGCCAATGGGACATGAGGTTATCAACTATGGAATGTACTCTGCTGAGGATGAGAATCAGCTTACCTATGTACAGATTGGTATTCTTACAGCAGTATTAATCAACTCTGGTGCAGCAGATTTTGTTATTACAGGCTGTGGTACAGGTGAAGGTGCTATGCTTGCATGTAATTCCTTCCCTAAGGTACTTTGTGGACATGTAGAATCTCCACTTGATGCATATCTGTTCTCACAGGTAAATGATGGAAATGCAATCGCACTTCCTTTTGCTGAGAACTTTGGATGGGGCGGCGAGCTTAATCTTGAGTATATCTTTGAAAAGTTATTCTGTACACCGGGCGGTGGCGGATATCCAAAGGAAAGAGTTGTTCCTGAGCAGAGAAACAAGAAGATTCTTGATGCAGTGAAGGAAGTGACACATCGTGACTTATGTGATATTCTTCCAGAGCTTGACCGAGAGCTTTGCAAGGGTGCATTAAGCGGTGAAAAGTTCCAGGAGTATTTCTTTGCTAACTGCAAGTGCGATAAGATTGCAGCAGTAGTAAAAGAGATTCTTGCATAATCAACAGGAGTTGTCCTATGTTATTGGATAAAATCAATTACTTAGTTGCCCGCTTAGATGGCGATTATGCTTACCTACAGAAGGAAGACGAACCGGATGTGGAATTAAAGTGTGTTGCAAGGGCGCTACTGCCATCTGAAATTGTGGAAGGCAGCAGATTAGTATATGAAATGATGGAATATAGTATGGCGTAGACCATGAAAAAAGGATGCACAAAGTGGCATCCTTTTTGTTAGAAAATCATAGATTCTTCAAATGATTTTATCATAATATGATATAAAAAACGAGTCAATAAGGAGAGGTCATGTATTCATACGTTGATATGCATTGTGATACATTGCTGCAGACATTGCATGCAAGTAGTGATTTATTATATGAAAATCAAGGGATGCAGAGCTTAAAGCTTATGCGAGAGGCAAAGCAGATGTGCCAGTTTTTTGCTATTTTTTTTCCACCAAGGCATGAGGAAAGGACTCCACCATTGCCATGTGATGATGAATTTTTCCGTATTTTATGTGAAAATTTTTATAAAGAGATAGATAAGCATCAGGATATCATTGCAGTGGCTCATAATTATGATGAGATTATGGGTAATTGGAAAAAGGGACTTTCATCTGCAGTTCTTACGGTTGAGGATGGAAGAATCGTGGATGGAAAGATGGAGAACGTAAGATGTCTTTATGAACAAGGCGTGCGAGCGATTGCATTAACATGGAATTTTTCCAATTGTTTTGGGTATCCTAATTCTAAGGATATTGACATTATGGAAAAAGGACTCACAGAATTTGGTAAAGAAGCACTTGCAGAAATGAATCGGCTTGGTATACTGATAGATGTGTCGCATTTATCCGATGGTGGCTTTTATGATGTGGCAAGCTTGAGTAATAAGCCTTTTATTGCCTCACATTCCAATTGCAGAGAGCTAACACAGCATCCACGAAATCTGACAGACGATATGATAAAGATTCTGGCAGAGCATGGAGGTGTAGCAGGTCTTAATTTTTATTCGGAGTTTGTAAATAGTCGTAAGGATGGAATTACCAGTATAGAAGATTTAGTGGCACATGTATTGCATTTTATCAAGGTTGGCGGAGAGGACTGTATTGGAATTGGGACGGATTTTGATGGTATCGATAATGTGCCGGAGATTGCTCATCCGACACAGATGTCATTATTGTTTGATGCACTTGAGAAAAAAGGTGTGACACCAAGACAGCTTGATAAGCTGGCAAATAAAAACGTATTAAGAGTGATTAAGGAAGCGATGAGATGATTTTATTACAGCAAATGATGGTGCTTTTTATTATTATGATGATTGGATATCTATGCAGGCGTATAGGACTGTTTGGTGCTGAGGCAAGTAAGCTCTTGTCGGGTATTGTAGTCAATGTGGCAAATCCGGCGTTAATTCTGTCCTCCAGTATCAATAAAGAATCTACCATTCAGGGGAAAGAGCTTGCGTTGACAATGGGGCTTGCAATCAGCTTTTATGTGGTATTACTGGTACTTGCTGAAATTATTCCTAGACTGTTGCGTGTTGAGGAAAGAGATTATGGCGTCTATAAAGTAATGACAGTATTTTCGAATATTGGCTTTATGGGATTTCCGCTTCTGACAGCGATGTATGGAAATGAGTCCTTGCTCTATGCTTCTTTATTCCTGATTCCATATAATGTTTTGATTTATACCTACGGTGTTGGAGCATTGTGTAAGACGGAAGAAACAGTAAAAGAGGGAAAAAAGGCAATTCCATGGAAGAAAATCTTTAATATTGGCGTGATTGCGTGTATTATTTCTGTGATTCTGTATCTTACAAGGCTTAGGGTTCCGCAGGTGATTGAGGATGTGACAGATACTCTTGGTAATCTTACGGCACCGCTTAGTATGATGGTAATCGGTGATGCCATGTCGCAGATGAAGATAAAGGAATTGCTAAAAGATAAAAAGCTTATGATTTTTACCGGAATCAAGATTCTGGTAATTCCGATCATTGGTTTATTCCTTGTAAAGCAGCTAGGGCTTAATCCAATGTTGACAGGTGTCTGTCTAGTCATGCTATCAACTCCGGTTGGAAGTATGACAGCCATGCTGGCACAACAGTATGATGGTAATTATGAGCTTGCATCCAAGGGCGTTGCCTTGACAACATTATTATCCGTTATTACAATGCCAATCGTGTCAATGATTACGGGGATATAAGAGATATATGAGATAAAGAAAAGGACGATTTCAAAACGAAATCGTCCTTTAACTTTGTGTGTAATAGAAAATTGCTGTAACATAGTGGTAGTTAAACAAGAATTTCGTAAGAAATTCTTGCTAAAGTGCGTGCGCTGGCACGCACTGTTTTTACATAGATACGTATAAGTATACAAAGTAAGCAGCATAGCAGAGCAACATGATGATACCCCACATACGTGTTAATTTCTTAGTCTTGAATACGCTAATCCAGAGCAGTACTCCAGCAAGGATTGCGATAACCGAATCGATTAAGAAGTTAGAGGCAAATGGAATAGGAGTAATCAATGCAGTAGTACCGAGTACAAATAAGATATTGAAAATGTTGCTTCCTACGATATTTCCAATAGCAATATCTGCATTTCCCTTCTTAGCTGCAGTGACAGAGGTTACTAACTCAGGAAGAGAGGTTCCAAGTGCCACGATGGTAAGACCAATAAAGCTTTCGCTTAAACCAATCATCTTTGCAATAGCAGTAGCACTATCTACGGTAATGTTACTTCCCCAAACGATAATCACACCACCAACAATTCCACTAAGTAAGAGAAGAAGAGGACTTCTGTCTTCTGTAGCATCTTCTTCCTTTCCATTTTTAGCAAGACGGAACAGATAAGCAAGATATACAATAAATAAAACCCAGAGAATCACACCTTCAAGAAATGATATTTCTCCACCGGTATAGCCCATAGCAAGAAGAACAACCGTAATGAAAATCATGTAAGGTGTCTCGTACTTGATCGTAGATTCCTGAATAGCCAGAGCAACGATAACAGCAGAGATACCTAAGATAATCAGAATGTTCAGAATATTACTTCCAACTACGTTACCGATAGAAATACCAGCATTTCCTTTTAAGCCGGCAGTAATACTGACAGCAGCCTCTGGTGCGCTGGTACCCATAGCGACAATGGTAAGACCGATAACAAGCTGAGGAATGCCGAACTTTCTGGCAATACCTGCAGTTCCCTCTACAAACCAGTCAGCGCCTTTTACAAGCATGGCAAAGCCAACGACTAATAATACTAATTGTAATAAAAAATCCATAATATAATCCTTTCTTTCGTAAATGTATAGAAGTCTTAATTAAATTTTATTCACCCAATTAAAACTAAAAAACATTTTAACAGAGTAAACGGTAAAGAAACGATTAAGATTTAAAAAGAGGAATCGTTTTTCATTCATAGACAAAAGGATGAGAATAGCGTATGATTTTATCATTAAGAAAGTGAAACGGAATGAAAAACATGAAAAAAATATTCTTAATGAGCATACTTACATTTTGCCTTTTAACAGGGTGTACCGCTTCCACGCAGGAGGAAATACAGACCGAGTCGGTCTATGAATGGGAAAGCATAGACGTGGAAACAAAGGATAAGCCACTAGAGCCGATAACTTATGAAAAAAATACTTACGATACCTTAAACGTAGCAACGTATGTTACAAAAATAGCTGATACCTATTTCCTTGCAGACTGCTATCACAATCAGATTCTTTTCCATGATAAACTGACAAGTCCGATTACGGAATGGAAGGTACTGACAAAGGATGTAAACTATGCTCATACCATAGCCGGAGACGGTACTGTGCTGTTGATTGATGATACCGACAACAACAGAATAGTAGTCTTCGAAAATACAGGCGAAGGCTATGTGCAGACTTTAGCCTTTGACGGTGTTGGTATGAAACCGCATTTTGTACAGTATGATGAAAAGAGACAGACCTTTTATGCATGGAGTTCCATAACCGGAGAAATGTATTATTTTAAGAGAGATACAACCACGAATGACGTTTATATTGAGAAAATTTTAAAGATAGATGAGTTATTTGGTGTGTATGTAAGGTCTTTTACAATCATAGGAGATGACATTTATTTTGTCTCAGGGCATAATAATGAGAAGATTATCCGTGCCAATGCAGATACCTTGGAAATTCTAGAGACTTATCCTGTTCCCCCTGAAATTGCAGGAATGGTACAGCTAGTGAAAATACAAGATTATTTCTATCTGACTGTATCAACAGACAATCAGGAGAATCAGGACTACGCCACCATTGTTCGTACAAAGGACTTGCATAGTCTGGCAAATGGTGAATATGAAGATGTTTACGAGAAATTTGGAATCAACAGAGGAACACCATATTATATAACAGAGATAGACGGCAGATATTATATGGCACATCATAGAACGAGCGAAAACATCGTAGCATTTGATGTATGGAATAATGAAATAGAGAACGTGGAGGTTCTTTATTAGAACGTGAGAAAGTGTTAAAAAAGACACTTTCTTTTTTATGTGATAGGAAATTGCTGTTACATAGTGTTAGTTAGACAAGAATTTTGTATTGACAGCATAGTGTATTGGTGATATGGTTAATTACATAAGTAACGAACCTAAGAACCGTGATAAAAATGAATAACTTGGGAAGGAGGTCAAGAAAAAGTAATGAACGAAATCTTAAATCAGGAGAAATCCATATATCTTCAGATTAGTGAAATGATAGAAAAAGATATTCTTCGCGATATTTTGCTTGAAGAAGAGAGAGTGCCAAGCACGAATGAGCTGGCAAAGCTCTATGCGATTAATCCTGCAACGGCAGCAAAGGGAATCAATATACTGGTAGATAACGGTGTGCTGTATAAAAAGCGAGGGATAGGAATGTTTGTAGCAACAGGAGCTAAGGAAAAAATAAGAAAGAAGAAGCAGGAAGAATTTGCAGATAAGTATTTAAAAATGCTGATTGTGGAAGCCCAGAGCATTGGAATCAGCAAAAAAGAGTTGATTGAGCTGATAGAGAAAAATATGTAATAAGAATCTTTGAATGATAGAAGAGGAAGTAGAGAGGAGCACATTATGAATAGCGAAGGATTAGTATGTAAGGGCATTGTAAAGACCTATGGAAAAAAGGAAGTATTGAAGGGTATTGATTTAGAACTGGAAAAAGGAAAAATATACGGTCTGATTGGAAGAAATGGAGCAGGAAAGACTACATTGCTTTCTATTTTATCGGCACAGAACCCGGCAACACAGGGAACAGTAACTTATAATGGTATGCCTGTATGGGAGAATAGAGAAGCATTAGATCACATTTGTTTTTCCAGAGAGGTCAATCCTTTGACGGCTCAGGGGGCGCAGAATACCTATCGAATCAAGGATTATCTAGAGATGGCTTCCCTTTTTATGCCTAACTGGGATAAGGAGCTGGCAAAGCATTTACTGGAAAAGTTTGAATTAAAAGAAAAGCAGAAGGTTTGCAAGCTGTCTAAGGGTATGATGTCTATGGTTACGATTGTCATTGCTCTTGCAAGTAAGGCAGATTTTACCTTTTTGGATGAGCCGGTAGCAGGTCTTGATGTTGTGATGAGAGAGT
>JAFSGY010000053.1 GCA_017440575.1 Lachnospiraceae bacterium
AGAGGTAGATGAAGTTGCTCAGCAGGTATCAGGCGGTTCGACAAATCTGGCAGAGGCTGCACAGGCATTGGCAGAAGGTGCGACTGATCAGGCGGCATCGGTGGAAGAGATTCAGGCAACGGTGGATAGTCTGGTTGAAAATGTAAATAAGACAACACAACAGGTAGAAGCTTCCTATGTAGAGGCACATAAGTATGCAGAAGAAGCAGAAAAGAGCAGAATTCAGATGGAAGCTATGATGGCGGCAATGGACAGAATTAATGCGACATCTTCTCAGATTCAGAATATTATTGGTGAGATTGAGGATATTGCAGAACAGACGAATCTGTTATCACTGAATGCGGCAATTGAGGCAGCAAGAGCCGGAGAGGCAGGAAGAGGATTTGCAGTCGTAGCTGACCAGATAGGAAATCTTGCGGCGCAAAGTGCAAAGTCTGCAGTTGATACCAGAGCATTGATTGAAGGCTCTATGCAAGAGGTAGAGGAAGGTAATAAGGTTGCATTAATGGCAGCAGAATCCTTGAAGGAAGTGGTAGAAGGTGTAAAGAATATTGCAGAGACTTCTAAGGAGTTAAGTGAACGCTCCAAGGAACAGGCAGAGGCAATGGAACAGGTAGATGTTGGAATCAGCAAGATTTCAGAGGTTGTTCAGTCTAATTCTGCAACTGCTCAGGAAACATCCGCAACTAGCGAAGAACTTGCAGCACAAGCATTAACAATGACAGATTTGGTTAGCAGATTTAAGGTATTAAAATAATTTTTGTGATAAAAGGCAAAAGGAGTGGCAAAATTGCCACTCCTTTTGTGTACACCACACACGGACAAGTAATTGACTTATAACACAAATAATTATATAATTAAGGTTACTTTTAGAAAATTTTGCGCCAAAAACGCATGAAATAAAGAATGGAGATGCGACGATGAAGAAGCTTGAAGATTACGTTAGAACGATTCCGAATTTTCCGGAGGAAGGTATTATGTTCCGCGATGTAACGAGTGTATTACAGGATGCGGATGGTTTACAGCTTGCAATTGATAAAATGCAGGAGCTGGTACAGGACTTAGAATATGATGTAGTAGCTGGTGCGGAGTCCAGAGGATTTATTTTTGGTACACCGATTGCATACAACAAGCATAAGCCTTTTGTTTTGATTCGTAAGAAAGGAAAGCTTCCGGCAGAAACCGTTTCTATTGATTATGAGTTGGAATATGGTACAGCTACTATTGAGATGCATAAGGATTCTATCAAACCGGGACAGAAGGTTCTCGTTGTAGATGATTTGATTGCTACAGGTGGAACAACAGAAGCTATGATTAAGTTAATTGAATCTCTTGGTGGAGAGGTTGTAGGTGTGCTTGTATTGATGGAGCTTGCAGGTCTGAATGGAAGAGAGAAGTTGAAAGGCTATCGTTTGGATTCCGCGATTACCTATGAAGGAAAATAAATTGGATAATCCATATACTGTATTATGAAGCTAATGCAAAGATAGTGGGTGACGCGAATGACAGAGGTAAGAGAGAGACAGGGGAATCCTGGAACCTACGAGGACTCGCTTATTATCAATGGTAGTAAGAACAAGATTCGTAAGGTTGATGAACGAAGAATCGAATATATTAAGGAATTTCAAAGCCCGGATGAGCTGTATCACGGGCTTATCAAGCGTGTGCAGAAATATCATCCATCAGATGACATCAGCATGATTGATAAGGCGTATGGTATTGCGTGTGAGGCACACAAGAATCAGGTAAGAAAGTCAGGAGAGCCATATATTATTCATCCGTTGTGTGTGGCAACGATTCTTGCTGATTTGGAGCTTGATAAGGAGACAATCGTTGCAGGATTGCTGCATGATGTTATTGAGGATACGATATTAACCAATGATGAGGTTACAGAACAGTTTGGGGCAGATGTAGAATTGCTTGTAGATGGAGTTACTAAGCTCGAACAGCTTCAATATACTGGTGAATCAGGACCGGCAAGTCGTGAGGATATGCAGGCAGAGAATCTTCGAAAAATGTTTCTTGCCATGGCAAAGGATATTCGTGTCATTATCATTAAACTTGCAGACAGACTTCATAACATGCGTACCTTGAAGCATATGCCGGCTGAGAAGCAGCAGCGTATTGCTAGAGAAACACTTGATATTTATTCACCTCTTGCGGAGCGTCTCGGTATTTCTAAGATTAAGGTTGAGCTTGATGATTTGGCTTTGAAGTATTTAGAGCCGGAAGCCTATTACGATCTAGTGAATAAGATTGCTCTGCGTAAAAATGTACGTGAGAAATATGTGCAGGATATCGTAGATGAGGTAAGTGAGCATATAGCAAATGCAGGAATTGAGGCACAGATAGATGGTCGAGTAAAGCATTTCTTCAGTATATATAAGAAGATGAAGAATCAGAATAAGACTCTTGAACAGATTTATGATTTGTTCGCAGTTCGTATTATTGTAGATTCTGTGAAGGATTGTTATGCTGCACTTGGTGTTATTCATGAGATGTATAAGCCACTTCCAGGGCGTTTTAAGGACTATATAGCTATGCCGAAGGCAAACATGTATCAGTCTTTGCACACAACCTTAATTGGTTCTACGGGAACTCCATTCGAGATTCAGATTAGAACCTTTGAGATGCATAAGGTTGCAGAGTTTGGTATTGCGGCTCATTGGAAATATAAGGAAGCAAGTGATGGTAAGGTTACGACAGGTGGCGAGGAAGAGAAGCTCGCATGGCTGAGCCAGATTTTGGAATGGCAGAAGGACATGTCTGATAATAAGGAGTTTTTGAAGCTTTTAAAGAGTGATCTTGATCTGTTTTCTGACCATGTATATTGCTTTACACCAACTGGAGATGTGAAGAATCTTCCTGCTGGCTCGACACCGATTGATTTTGCTTACAGTATTCATAGTGCGGTAGGCAATAAGATGATTGGTGCCAGAGTAAACGGCAAGCTGGTTACGATTGATTATACGATTAATAATGGTGACTGTATTGAGATTCTGACCTCACAGAATTCCAAGGGACCAAGCCGTGATTGGCTTAATATTGTAAAATCTTCGCAAGCGAAGAACAAGATTAACCAGTGGTTTAAGAATGAGTTAAAAGAAGATAATGTCATAAAAGGACGCGAAGTCTTTTTGGGCTATTGTAAGTCAAGAAGTATTAATCCGTCTGATGTATTAAAGCCGGAGTATGAGAGTGTTATTATGCGTAAATACGGTTTCCGTGATTGGGAGGCTGTACTTGCGGCAATGGGACATGGTGCATTAAAAGAAGGTCAGATTGTGAACCGTATGTTAGAGCTTTATAACAGGGATCACAAAAAGATCATTAGTGATGAAGAAGTGTTGGCTACGATTCAGGAAAATGCGCAGAATATTCAGCATAAGCCAATCAAACCAAAGTCTAAGAATGGCATTACGGTTAAGGGAATCCATGATGTAGCAGTACGCTTTTCCAGATGCTGTGCTCCGGTTCCGGGAGACGAGATAGTAGGTTTTGTTACAAGAGGTCGAGGGGTTTCGATTCATCGAACAGACTGTATCAATGTATTAGGGCTTTCGGATTTAGAAAGAGACAGACTGATTGATGCAGAATGGCAGCCTGAGGAGCTTGACGCAAGCAAGGAAAAATATCTTGCAGAGATTGTTATTTATGCACAGAATCGAAGTGGACTTCTTGCTGATGTGTCGAAGACTTTAACTGAGAAGAATATTGATATTCAAGCTATGCATACCAGAACGAATAAGCAGGGTGTTGCAACGATGGCAATGTCTTTTGAGATTAGAAGCCGCGAAGAACTGAATACCATTATCAGTAAGCTTCGTATGATAGATAATGTATTAGATATTGAAAGGACAACAGGCTAATATGGTAGGCATACGCATTTACTGCGGATGCCGTGAGTAAAGGTTGATGTGGCAGACAAAAATCCTATTTTAGCAAATGTAATTTGCTAAAATTTAGGATGGATTTTTGTTCGTAGCCATGAAGGAACTGAATGGATACGAAAGGACAACAGGCTAATATGGCAGATTTGAAGGTAAAGAGACGTGTGTTGAGTGCATGCGGTACAAATTGCTACTATGTGTATAAAGAAGGCGCTTCGGAGATTGTTGTGATTGATCCGGGTGACAGTGGAGAAACGGTATATGATGATGTGAAAACACTTGGCTTTGATAAGGTGGCAGGAATCCTTCTGACACATGGTCACGGGGATCATACAGGTGGCGCTTTAAAGCTTAAGGAATTAAGCGGTGCAAAAATTTATGCTCATGAAGAGGAAGCAGAGATTTTAAAGGATCCACAGAAGAATTTATCCGGTTGGTTTGGACCAGCGTACGGTTTTGAAGCAGATGAATATCTTCATGACAGGCAGGAGTTTGACATGGCAGGCATTCATTTCCAGGTCATTCATACACCTGGGCATACGAAGGGCGGTTGCTGTTTCTATGATGCAGAGGATGGATATTTGTTCTGCGGAGATACCATTTTTAATTGTTCTGTAGGAAGAACAGATTTCTATTCGGGTTCTGGAGCAACACTTGTAAAGTCTATTCGTGAAAGAATTTTTACGTTACCGGATGATACGAAGCTTTTATCCGGACATGGTGATAAAACAACAGTCGAATATGAGAAAAAATATAATCCGTGTTTGTAAGACACGGATTTATTATGTGTTAGGAAATTGCAGTTACGTAGTGGTAGTTAAATAAGAATTTCGTAAGGAATTCTTGCAAAAGTGCGTGCGCTGGCACGCATAATTTTTTCTGAGGAGATATTGTTTATGATTAAAATATACACAAATAAAGAAAGCTTTCAGTATGATTTGCATTCGTTGATTAAGGCATTTTACCCAGATCAGGATGTAAAAGTAATCCAAGAGGGAGAGCCCAATGCAGGTGAACAGTATGTAGAAGTCTTCTTTTTTGAGGAAAAGATAGAAGTTATACTGGCAGCAAATGCGGATGGCGGAAAAAAACAGTACACGAATTTGGTAAAAGTGGAAAACTGTGATGAAGCAACAGGAGTACATACCTATAAGAATCGTTGTAAGCTTGCTCTGTATCAAGACTTGTGTGATTATTCCGGAAAAACACTTCCATGGGGAAATTTAACAGGTATCAGACCTACAAAGCTACCGATGGGAATGTTAGCTGATGGTATGTCAGATGCGGAAATAATAGCTAAACTTCAGGAAACACACGCAGTTAGTGATGAAAAGGCTGCACTTAGTCTGGATATCGCAAAAAGAGAAAAGGCATTATTAGACCAGATACATTATCAGGATGGTTATAGCTTGTATATCGGAATTCCATTTTGCCCAACGACCTGTTTGTATTGTTCTTTTACATCTTATCCGATTGTAATCTGGAAGAAGAGGATGCAGGAATATTTGGAGGCATTATATAAAGAGATACAATATGTGTCAGAAGCTTATAAGGATAAGATTCTGGATACGGTATATATTGGTGGTGGTACTCCTACAACCTTGGAAGCAGAAGAGTTAGATTGGCTTTTAACCAGAGTAAGAGATGCTTTTGACTGGAGTCAGGTAAAGGAATTTACTGTAGAAGCAGGGCGAGCAGACAGTATCACCAAGGAAAAGCTGGAAGTACTCAAAAAACATGGAGTTACCAGAATATCGGTAAATCCGCAGACCATGAAGGATGAGACCTTAAAGGCAATCGGAAGACGTCATACTGTTCAGCAGGTAAAGGATGCCTATGCAATGGCTAGAGAGGTTGGATTTGACAATATCAACATGGATATTATCCTTGGACTTCCTGGGGAGTTAGAGGCTGATGTGGAGAATACCATTGAAGAGATTAAAAAGCTTGATCCTGACAGTTTAACAGTACATTCTCTTGCAATTAAGCGTGCTTCAAAGCTTAGTCAGTGGATTGAAGAAAACGGCATTGCAACGCTGAAAAACACCGATAGAACGATGGAAATTGCGGCAGCAGGTGCGGAAGCAATGCAAATGCAGCCGTATTATCTGTATCGTCAGAAGAATATGTCAGGTAACTTTGAAAATGTAGGCTATGCAAGAGAAGGTAAGTATGGAATCTACAATATCTTAATCATGGAAGAAGTTCAGACCATCGTAGCATTAGGTGCAGGAAGTATCACCAAGAGAGTCTTTGGTGATGGAAGGATTGAAAGATGCGATAATGTGAAGGATGTGGCTCTATACATTGAAAAGATTGATGAAATGATAGACAGAAAAAGGAAATTATTAGAAACGAATTAATACTAGATGACAGGTAGTGCTGACGATAAAGTTGGTGTAGATTTGAAGTAGTACAACATTGGTACAACACTTAGGACATTTCGAAATGCTCGGAATGTCCTTTTTTTGCGGCTTTGAAGGCATTTTGCCAGTACAACATAGTTAGTACAACAAATGAGTCGAAGTTAAATGGAGCAGGAAGTAAATGCTACGCAGGTATCGCGAGAAGAAAA
>JAFSGY010000054.1 GCA_017440575.1 Lachnospiraceae bacterium
AGAAGAATTCATTTTTAACAAAACAACAGAAACTATTGATGCTTACATGACCAAGGCTGCCGGATGGCTTCGTGCTATGCAGGGAGATATAGCTGGTGTCGATTGTAGTGTATTAGAGGGAATGAGCAAGGCTGAGGAGAAAGAGCTGCAGGAGTATGTGTATATGCTTGCAATCGAAGAGATGAAAAAGACAGCGGGCCGTCATGGATTACACAAATGTGCATTCCACGGATATGAGGAAGATTTCATCAGTAATTTCTCCATGTGTATTTTAGGTAAGCTTCATACATTCAATGATGCCCGCTATTTAGTAAATAAGAGTAAGAAGTATAAGTTTTCTACATTCTTGGACGAGCTTTCTAAAGAGGCTATAAGAGTTACCTTTTCTCAGATGCATGGTATTCCTGAGTACGTAGAAAAGCAGATGCAGGCAGTGAAGAGACTTAGAAAACAGATTGCAATGGAGCTTGGAATTTCAGAATTGGAAGTTATGCCGGAGCTGATCGTGAAACGCAGCTCACGCAGTTTATCTGTTGCAGAAGTAATTTCTCTTCTTAATCTTCTAACGGATTGGGTATCTGTTGAGAATATGGTGGAGGAAGATGGTGCAGAGAAGAACTGGTTAGCAGGAACGGAAGATGTGGAGACAAGCATTTTTGATGTATTGGAATATGATGTGCAAAAAGTGTTTGACGGATTCTTTTCTAAACTTTGCGATGTAGAGAAGTTTTTCGTTCTCGTGCATGTTGGCTGTAGTGAAGTTCATGGAAAGATGACACTAAATCAGTTATCGGTAGATAAAGTGCTGTTGGATATCGTAAAGGCTGATGCTAAGTTTTGCAAGAACATTATGGAAGGTCAGGTGGTTGTGGAAAGACCGGACAGACGTAGTGTGAAGGATGCAGAACGTCTTGTGCTTAAGGACGTGGAATATGTGAATGATTCTTTGATTCGCTATCAGAGGCGTAAGGCAGAAAATACATTGGCGACATTAAAAGGAGCACTTAAGATTTCTGATATTACCGGAAGCTGTGGTGTGGCATACTTTATGAACCAGTGGGAGCAGTTGGTGAGAAAATATGAGTAAAATGGAGGGTGCAACTGCCAGTTGCTAAAGTTTAAAGTCGCATTGATAGACTTTTTTGAGTGCTCTTAGTATAATTAGGACAGAAAAGATAAAGGGGGCATGATGATGAGTTTAGGCGAAACAATTTACAGACTACGAACAGAAAAGAGCTTATCGCAGGGTGACCTTGCAGAGATGTTAGAGGTATCAAGACAGTCAATTTCCAAATGGGAAAATAATAGTGCTGTGCCGGACCTTGAGAAGATTATTAGATTAAGTGAAATATTTGAGGTGTCTTTAGACGAACTTGTAAAAGGAGAAGAAACACCTCGTAGAACGGCAACAGTGAATAATATACCGCAGGAAAATGTGAGGGAAGTAGGATTTCCACCAAGGAAGATTGCAGGAATAATATTGCTATGTATGGCATTCTTAGTGGTAATGTTCTTTTTGGTAGCCGGTGGTGGCTTGGCAGGTTTGATATTTGCGTTGCCATTTTTAACCTGCGGAATATTGTGCTTTGCACTTAAAAAGAATGTTGGGCTTTGGTGTGCATGGGATTTGTATGTGTTATTCGACCTTTATATGTCCTATGCAACAGGAATAAGCAGAGCCAGTGTACTGTATTCGTTTCAATGGACACCGGAAATGAATTATATGCGATTAGCATTTGCTTGGTTTGCGGTGATAAGTTTAGCGGTAATGATTGCAGTAACGGTAGTACGTTTTGGTAAGGAACCATTTGATACTGAGCAAAAAGGGCGTAGAAAGCTAATTGGTGCATGGGCGATATTACTGTTGATACAGGCAGTGGCAATGTTGTGGCCGCGAACAAATTTTTTCGATTATATCCTTGCAAATATAGTTTCTATGGGTACGGTATATCAACTGATTTCAATAGTACTTAGCTGGGCGAAGATAGTAGCATTTACTGTTGCAGTGGTATGTACATCTCGTTTTATTAAGATGAAAAAGCAAAAATAACATATTTTATAGTGATTACAGAGGGAAGGAGAGGTCGCAGGGCTTCTCCTTTTTCATCTTAAGAAATGCTTAATGTTATATCTTGCACTGCATGATATAATATAGTTGGTAAAAATTTTGAAGAAAATTATAGTTTTCCTGTGGTGATTGAAGAAAAAAACGTAGTATATAAGTAAGAGGGACATAGTAGAGACTGTCCCGGAAATACCACAGGAAGGAGGAAGGTACTATTTATGACAGATGAGCAGATTATAGAGCTGTTTTTTGGACGGTCAGAGCAAGCAATAAATGAATTGGATAATAAGTACGGTAAAGTGCTTCATAACTTGTCACAGAATATTTTAAATGACCGTTTGGATGCAGAAGAATGTGTTAATGACTCATACCTTGGTGTATGGAATGTGATACCGCCTGAGAGACCAAATCCATTACTGACTTTTGTATGTAAGATTGTGCGAAACATTTCCATAAAGAAATATCATGCCAAGACTGC
>JAFSGY010000055.1 GCA_017440575.1 Lachnospiraceae bacterium
CTACTCATTCCATCAGGAGAATTACACACACTGACCTCTCCTGCTACTGGAAGCCGCTTCATTTTTATGATTGATATTTCTTTCCTTTCCAGCATAAAGAGCTTCTCCAGTATTCAATCGTTATTGGTACAACCTATACATCTCACGCCCAAGACTCATCCGGCTATCTATGATGAAATTTATTCTTTGCTTATGAATATGCAGGTTGAGTTTTTCCAAGAGCGGGAATATTCGGAACTAACGATTTATTCTTTATTGATTGACCTATTCGTAAAGCTTGGATACGATTATCTTTATGGTCAGGAACTGTTTCCAAGCGTCCGACTTCCGAAACAAAAAGAATATATTCGCAAGTTTCAACAGCTTCTTGCCTATATCGATGAACATTATATGGAAGATCTTGATTTAGACAAGTTATCCGCTTCTATAGACTTTAGCAAATTTCATTTTCTCCGCTTATTTAAGCAATATATGGGCGCAACACTTGGGGACTACGTAACACTCCGCCGCATTAAGGCCGCCGAGCAGCTTTTATGCAATCAAAGCATTCCTATTGCTGAAGTTGCTACCCTATCCGGTTTCTCTAGTATCTCTACCTTTAACCGGCTCTTTAAGCAATACAAAAACTGCAGTCCGTCAGAATACAGACAGCATCATATTGTCCATTGAAAATAAGCTCAAAAAAAGAGAGTGCATTATAGATATTTATCCATAATGCCACTCTCTTTGTTATATCTGATATTATCTTATAAAGTATGCCATGTCCAATCTCTTACTTCTGGTAAATCCATACCATATTCTGCAATATACTGATCATGTGCTACTAACGTATCACGCATCTTCTGAATCAGATAAGAACCTCTATTTCCAAGCTGTGGAAGCTGATTTATTACATCCATAACAAGATGGAAACGATCAATTTCATTCTGAACACGCATATCAAACGGTGTTGTAATCGTACCTTCTTCCTGATAGCCATGTACATACAGCTTACGATTATTACGATGATAGGTAAGCTCATGAATCAAGGTAGGATATCCATGGAATGCAAAAACAATCGGCTTATCCTTGGTAAAGATTGCGTCGTATTCAACATCGGTTAATCCATGTGGATGCTTGCTATGTGATTCCAGCTTCATTAAGTCAACAACGTTAACAAAACGAATCTTAATCTCAGGTATATTATCACGTAAAATCGTTACTGCAGCTAATGCTTCCTTCGTTGGCGTATCACCACAGCATGCCATAACCACATCCGGTTCCTGTCCCTGATCATTACTTGCCCAATCCCAGATACCGATACCTTGTGTACAATGCTTTACAGCCTGTTCCATAGTAAGCCACTGATGACTTGGATGCTTCGATGCAACAATCACATTTACATAATTCTTACTACGGATACAGTGATCGAAGCAGGATAACAGACAGTTCGCATCAGGTGGAAGATACATACGTACTACATCTGCTTTCTTATTCGCAATATGATCTAAGAATCCAGGATCCTGATGTGTAAATCCATTATGATCCTGCTGCCATACATTCGATGTAAGAAGCAGATTCAAAGATGCAATCTTCTGTCTCCATGGAAGCTCGTTACATACCTTCAACCACTTAGCATGCTGCGCACACATAGAGTCTACTACACGAATGAATGCTTCATAAGATGCAAAGAATCCATGACGTCCAGTCAAAAGATATCCTTCTAACCAGCCCTCGCACATATGCTCACTCAAGTAGGAATCCATAATTCTTCCGTCTGTTGCAAGATCTTCATCTGCCGGAAGGTATTCTGCATTCCAGTCTCTCTTCTCTTCTTCAAATACTTTATATAGACGATTTGACATAGTTTCATCCGGTCCAAAGATTCTAAAATTCTTAGCCTCTTTGTTCAGCTTAAAGATATCTCGAACAAAACCGCCAAGCTCGATCATATCCTGAGCTTCCACCTGTCCAGGCTTCTCCACCTTCACGCCATACTCTCTAAAATCAGGAAGACGAAGATCACGTAAAAGCTTTCCACCGTTTGCATGTGGATTCGCACTGATTCTTCTATCTCCCTTAGGAGCAATATAACGAAGTCTTGAAACTAATCTACCTTCTTCATCAAATAATTCTTCCGGATGATAGCTTAACAACCATTCCTTAAGCATATCTAAATGCTCCGGCTTCTCCATGGTAATAGGAACCTGATGTGCTCTAAAGGAGCCTTCTACCTGAAGTCCATCTACCACCTTTGGTCCTGTCCATCCCTTTGGTGTACGAAGCACAATCATAGGCCAGAATGGTCTTTCTGTCTTTCCATTCTCTCTTGCTTCCTTCTGAATCTCTTTAATTTCTTCAATACAATGATCTACCGCTTCAGCCATTAAGTGATGCATAGTCATTGGATCGGAACCTTCCACAAAATACGGTTTCCAGCCACATCCGTGGAAGAAGCTCTCCTGCTCATCACGGGAAATATGCGATAACACCGTAGGATTACTGATTTTATATTCATTCATATGTAAAATTGGAAGTACAGCACCATCATTCTTAGCATTTAAGAATTTGTTAGAATGCCATGCTGTTGCTAAAGGACCTGTTTCTGCTTCACCATCACCGACAATAACAGTGGCAATCAAATCCGGATTATCAAATACTGCACCAAATGCATGTGCAATCGAATAACCAAGCTCTCCTCCTTCATTAATGGATCCCGGTGTTTCCGGTGCTACATGGCTGGATATACCGCCTGGAAACGAAAACTGCTTATTTAACTTTTTAAGCCCTTCCATATCCTGACCAATATTAGGATATACTTCACTGTAAGCGCCCTCTAAGTAAGAATTTGCTACAAAGAAGTTTCCTCCATGACCCGGACCTGAAATCAGAATCATATCCAGATCATACTTATTAATAGCACGATTCATATGTGCATACACAAAGTTTTGTCCCGGTACAGTTCCCCAGTGTCCTACAATTTTCTTCTTAACCTGTTCTCTTGTTAACGGTTCTCGAAGCATCGGATTATCCAGCAAATATAACTGTGTTGCAGCGAGATAATTCGCAGCACGCCAATATGCATCCAAATCCTTCAGATACTCCTCCGACATAAATAAATCTGTTGACATCATAATACTCCTCACTTTCATCAACCTGTTACTCATACCTTGCTATTTTAAAATACCCTCTTTACAAAAAATACATACAAATTATGGATTATACCCCTAGAAAATTTAGTCTTTCTTTTCCTTTTTTCTCATTTTATGTCGATACATTTCTGCATCGCTTTTCTTAATACATTCCTCATACTCATCTTCTATATCTAATACCTTGCGATAACTTCCAATTGACATACTTACCTGATACTGTGTATTTTGGGAATTATCTAATCTCAGTCTTTCTTCTATTAACTTGCAAAATACCTCTTCTGCATCCTCTTGTTCTGTTTGAATCACAACTTCAAACTCATCGCCTCCGGTTCTTGCTGCTATCCCACGATTTTCTAATGCATAGCGTATCGCATTAGCCGCCACACATATTGCTCTATCACCTTCCTTATGTCCAAACGTATCATTAATGCTTTTCAACTTATCCATATCAATACTCAAAAACAGCACCTGCTCCCTCTTATGGCACCACTCATCCCATCTTCCATAAACCATTTTCTCCAACCCTCTACGATTCCATAGCCCGGTCAGATAATCCGTCATACTATTCTCTTCATTTTGTCTACTAAGATACATTAACCGCTCTTTTGTAGATATCTCATTGATTGTTAAGCTCACAGTCAGATTCCAGTTATGAAAAAAGGCATCAAACACTTCTGCCGGATTGCGATAACAGACTACCGTGTAGCCAAAGCACTTACTACGATTATGCAATAATGTAAAATGTCCTATAAATGGCTCTTCTGTTACAAACTCAGACGGTAAAAGTTCCTTTTGCCTAAATAAAATATCCTTTTCCTGTAATCTTCTTCCGTCATGATTTACCAATTTTAGCATTGCATATTCTGTAATATCACTATGAAATACCAAGTTACCGTCTTCATCCCTATTTTCAAAAAAGCACAAATAGAACTCTTTATACTCTCCTAATAACTCCAGATTATTCTCTATAATCCGGTACATTTCTTCATAACTGGTGCATCCATCCATATCGATAGCAAAATACATATGCCAATTATGCCGCTCCGTAAAGTTATCCATCTGACTGCTGTAATAATTTTTTTCCAACATATCATTCGATGAATCAACATTATGGCAGCAGCTATTACGTAATCTGATATACACAGGTACTGCAATTCTCCTACTTCTCTTTTCCCCCTTTAAAAGACTGTCAACAAGGCGTACAGCCTCTCTTGCCATCGTCTCATAGTCAACACCTACCGTTGTCAATCCCGGTACTGCACTATAGGCTTCTTTTACATTATCGAATCCACTTACACATACATCCTCTGGAATCTTAATTCCATGTCTTTGCAAAGCATCACATAAAGCCCTTGCCATATAGTCATTGGCACATATAATACCTTCCGGTTTGATTCCTTCTCCTTCAAAGAAAAAACGATACGCATCTTCTCCCTTATACTTCCACATATCACCATAAAACACTGCATTCTCAGCTAAGGAAATCCCTCGTTTCTTCAACTCCTTTGTAAAAAAGTCCAATCGTGCTTCACTATCAACATGTCCATCGTATCCTGCCATAAACCCAAAACGTTTTACATGATGTTCTTCTACAAAATGCTTCACGAGCTGTTCTACTGCTTTATTCGCTTCTGTTGTTACACTATAAAAGCTGTTATTTTCTTCACGAAAAGAAATAACCGGACATTTTGCTCTTATCTGCAACGCTTCTATTAATTTATCCCGTAAAATCGGAGTATCGTAAGTATCCAGTGCTACAATAATGGCATCAAATTCCTCTATCGGTGCAAAATGAACAATAGCACTCTCATAATAATCATACATATTCTTGCTTTCTCTAATCCCATAAGAATCCATGAATGCAATATTAAATCCGTACTTTAACGCTTCTGAAACAATGCCTTGTATTAATACCTTTTGAAATTCCATCTCAGAACGATTTATAAATACCCCTATCGTTTTTCTGTGATTCCCAAACATAGCTACCCTCCATTTCTCCAGTGCACTGTTTGTCTGCTATTTTCTATATTTATAATGTATCAGTTATTCACTTTGTTTACTTCCCATTTCTTGTTTTTTTACTCCTAATAATTCTCAAAAAACTCCGCTTAAAAACGGAGTTTTTCATCATACCATATTCCACTTCTTCATGCTGTATCCATTCTTTCCTGCCTGCTTTACTCCATATAGTTCTTTGTCAGCCTCTTTAAACAGTTCTTCCATGGATACATTCTCCTGTGTACAATAAATCGAGCCTAAGCTAATAGAAATCTTTTTTCTTATTCCTTCAAAAGTAATCTCTGTATCCATAGCCTTTACCAGAGCTTGCAATCTTGCCCTAATCTCATCCTCTGACACTCGTGTTGCAACAATAACAAACTCGTCACCACCATATCGTGCAAGTATTGTATCTGTTCCCATAACCTTTTCTAAATTTCTCGCTAAGAATTTTAATGCTTCATCACCGCCGGCATGTCCTAACGTATCATTCACGGATTTAAAATTATCAAGATCCAATACTGCAAGCATAATAGGGATTTTATATTCTTTTACCCTTTTTTGAAGCCCCTCTCTATTATACAGCCTTGTCAATGGATCGATTTCTGCTTTGGTTTCTATTGTTTTCTTTTCCTCCATTTCCTTCTGTACATTCACCAATTTCCCAATTAAATGAATATGTTCTCCATTTTTATCCTTAATCGGGAATCCTATCATTTGATACCATGTCTGCTCGTCATTTCTTCCCTGCATCTGGAAGGTAGCACTTGTATGGCTTTCCTTGATTATCTCTAGCTGTTTTAATATCTGTGTTAATTCTATATGCTTACTATGATCCTCTTTGCACGAAACATTCTCTTCAAAAGAAAATTCTCTAGCAAACTTTGTATCAAATCGAATGCTGTCTGTTGCATATTCATAGTCAAAAAGATATTCATTAGACAACTTACTTACAATTTCATAACGTTTCATCTCTACTGCATGCTTTTGACTACTCCTATTTTTTTCCTGCAAAATCATAATGATTAACAATAAAATGACCGTAACCACTATGGCAACAATGCTAATACACAATACTGCATTTTCTTCTACAAAACGTTTTAATGTAATATCATCATTCTCAACATTCATATACCTTTGAACAAATAAATGAACATTACTTTCTGAAACATTATAAATACATTTATTCACTATCGCCACTAATGTATCATCTGTCTGTTCTCCAAATGCAAAATGCATACTTTCTTCCACCGTTGATGGAATAATAGAAATATTTTTATTCCTATTTTCTCGTATATAGTAATTAGCACTGTAAAAATTTGCTATGGTATAGTCTGTTTTCTCCGCTTCTACGCTATCGATACAAGCAGCAAGAGTATCACAATAATAGATCTGGCTAATATGATTCCAATAATCCTTTTCTTCTCCATATATCGCTGCTGCTTTGCCGGAATCATTAACCTCCGCAGAAAATCCACCTTTTCTTATTAATGCATTTGCACAGGTTATATATTCTTTGGAATAACGTATTTTTTCCTGATAAACATCCTGCTTTTCTATGCATGCAGCCATATCAATCTCTTTTGTACTTAACGCACTTAACATTTCTTTCGTACTGTTATACCCGATATATTCCATCTGTATGCCGGTACATTTTTGAATTTCTTCACATATTTCGTAGCTGACACCTAGAAATTCTCCATCCTTTTCCATAGAAAACGGTGCCATATATCTCAGATATCCCACCTTAATGGTTGGATGTGCATGAATAAATTCTAATTCTGTCACCGAAAGCTGTAGCTCTCTTTCGTTTAAAAACATAGTCAAGACATTCTCTTCGTTCTCCTGCTTTTTCATTTCTGCTGTTCGATTCTTCTCCCAGCGCCGATTCCACTCCTGCATAATCTCTTCAAAGCTTTCTGCCTGTATACCAGCCCCCGCTTTTATAATTCTTTGGATTTCTGATAAATCATTTAAGCTTAGATCCTGAGACAATGTCTGAAAAAAAGTCCAACCTCTCCCATAATCAGCTGCCTCCACCATTACCTCTATATCACCAAGTTCCTGAAAGCTTTTCGGATACAAATCTGCTTTAAAAA
>JAFSGY010000056.1 GCA_017440575.1 Lachnospiraceae bacterium
ACTGCGGACACTAAATGGTCCAAGGAGAATTAGGTCAGACCGATGCTTATACATAATACAGCTTTAACAATGAGAGGGAAAAGTCCTAACTGGCTGTTAGGTGTCTTATTCCCTACAACTTATATATTAGGAGGAGAATATGTGGTATGCTGTAGTAACTATGAGGCAGAGGAAGAGGAACTGAATAGTGCCTGTATCTATCTAAAGGATGTGGAGGAACAGCAGGTCTTTTTGGTGGAGCATGAGAATAAAGGATTTTTGCTAAAAAATGAACTTCGAGGCTGCTATGTGGGATGCAGTAAAGAGTTTTCGGGGATTATGCAGCTGGATACTGCCTTTCGACAGGCTTGCACAGCGCGCAAGAGGGCATTTTCAGAATGTGAGGGATTGGTTACTTATGAAGATGGTCTGGAGAATGAAAATGTGGAAACAGAGCTTACGGAAAATGACATGCAGCAGTTAGAAGCTATGGTACATATGTTGGGAACAAATCGTGTGGAAGAGGCTGTGCAGATAGTGAGGGCATTGGTAAGGGATGTCAGAACAGGTAAATTGTCGATAGAGTTGTTTCGGAAACAGATATGCCATTTTTTGATGCGTGTTGCGAAGAATTATGAAAATGTCCTCAAGGTAAGAGAGGAAAATGTGTTAGAGCTACAGGAAATATACCGTTATCAGACTATTGAGGAGTATCGGGAGATTCTTGTAAATTGGATGTATCAGTTCAACGAACTGATAAGTGAGGAATTTGATGATTATAAGAACAAGCAGAAGGTACAGCAGGCGCTAGGATTTATTCATGAAAATTATAATAAAGATTTAAATATGGCTGTGGTATCCAATCACATATCCATGAATTATTCCTTGTTTTCTCATGTCTTTAAACAATATACGGGGAAGAACTTCGTAAATTACTTAAAGGAGCTTCGCATTCAGGAAGCAAAGCGTTTACTAGAAGAAACGGATATGCGAATCATCGAGATTAGTCTTGCTGTTGGTTATGAGAATGAGAAACACTTCATGAAGCTGTTTAAAGCAGTCTGCGGTGTGTCACCTACCGAATATCGAAAGAATGTAATGTTAAAGAAATAAATAAGTCAGCCACCGCAGTGCGGTGGCTGTTGTATTAGTCTTGTCTTACCTTGCGGGTGAG
This sequence comes from Lachnospiraceae bacterium, assembly GCA_017440575.1. Lineage (GTDB taxonomy): Bacteria > Bacillota > Clostridia > Lachnospirales > Lachnospiraceae > COE1. Next base: position 1,154 of record JAFSGY010000056.1, read on the forward strand.
AGTCTGTTCAGCATTACGAATTAAGGTATCGAGCTCTCTGGCATTGGATACAGTGGAGAGTGCACAACCATGACTTACTGAGACAGCGTAAGGCTTTTTGTGCAGTCGATTATAGTTGTCCAGATAGGTTTGAATATGCTCCATATAGGCGTTTACATCAGTCTGTTCGTATCCGGCTGCAAGTACACAGAACTCATCACCACCGGTACGTGCAATAATAATGGAGTCATCTGCCGAGGCCTTTAAAGCGCCTGCAACCACTTGTATCGCAAAGTTTCCTTCCGAATGCCCGAAGTCCTGATTAATCTGATTTAAGCCATTGATATCAAAGGAAGCTGCAAAGAGCTTTGTACCGGTTTCTAGTGCATCGGCAAGCAGGATATTGGACATGGAATGAAATCCACGTTGGTTATACAGACCGGTAAGCTCATCACGGATATAAATATCCTCTAAACGATTTATTAACAGCGTCATATGCTTATGGTCTGCAATTCTCTTGAGCATACGGCAAACGGTATGAATCCAGCTCGTTACATGGAAATCATAATGTAACTGATTCTCTTCAAAGGCAAGGACAAGATATCCGTATGCCTTCTCTTCAAAATAAAGCGGAGCACATATGTAATGGCTGTTTGTTTTTTTTAGAATAAAGTCTGGCAAAATGTCTTTGCGGACAAAGCTGCATGGTTGCAAGCGTTTTCCATTTCGATATCCCAGCATGAGAAAAATGGTATTTTCATCATAGAACTCGTCATCTTCAAAGCTGTCATCTTCCTCGAGAGTTTGGATGGATGTCAGTAATTGGATGTGCTTTGGGGCATTATCCCAATTCTCATAGAGGCATAGGTATAATTCACTGCAATGAGGAATATAAGAAATATATTGAGCCAGCATATCCATGCCCTCATCAGGAGTAGTAATATCGTTTAAAGCTGCAGGCATATGCATATCTTCATAAATGCGGCGCTCCTTTTTGGAAATCTCATGCATTTGATGAATGGCATAGTAAGGATTCGGCGATTCACGATAATGACAGCCACAGGAACAGCCAATGCGTGTTGTTGCTTTTATGATAGAAGGAGTCTGCTCTGAGTTACCATCTATGAGACGAATCAGACGTCTGACAGCCTCTTGACCGACTTCGTAGGTAGGGAAGGTAATCGTAGTTAAGGTCGGTGTTATATGTTCGGAAATGGATAGACTGTCACATCCTGAGATGGCAATATCTTGAGGAATGTGGATGCCTTTTTCCTGTAAGACATACATAAGGTCAAGCGCCATATGGTCGTTATAGCACATAATGGCATCAGGCTGTTCCTTTTCACAGAAGTAGTTCCAAGCCTCGTGCATGTGTTCCATGCCATATTCGGTAGAAAAAATGCAGTGTTCATCGCAGGATACACCATTTTTTTCCAGGGCATGTTCAAAAATTCGAATACGTTCTGCATTAGATGCTGGTTCGTTCTGACAGCCAAGAAAACAGAGGCGATGGCTCTTATGAACCTTGATAAAATGCTCGGCGAGTTCTTCAAAGGGAGAATGATTGTCTAACAGTACATTGTTTACCAGTTGACTGTTTTGGTTGATATAGAGAACAGGGCAGGAAACATGATGTTCAAGATAGCGTCTGATTTTCTCTTCCAGCCTGGCATCAGGATAGGTGGCATTGGCATAGATGATACCATCGAATTCCTGACAGGCAGCTACTTGTAATATACTTTCTTCGCCGGGAAGCGTACCGGGAGTCTCGCCATCGGTGGAAGCAAAGACCTCAACCCGATAGCCGAATTCTAAGGCTTCGTCAAAGATTCCCTGACACAGCTTCTGCTGGTAATCTCCAAATATATGTGATAAAAATACACCGATTTTTCTTGTATGATACATAATTACCTCCGAAAAGATACTTTATTTTCATTGTATCAAGGTTGTATTTTCCTGTCGATAAGGAGAATAAACAAGAATAATATTTATTCGTGTTTTAGCGCATGGCTGAACTGTTACAAAATGCATGAGAAATAGATAGAAAATGGTGGAAAAAATATTTTATGCATGGTAAAATGTAAGTGCTTACAAATTTACAAATCTTTACAATCAAATGATTGATTATTATGTTTGGAGGAGCAGGAATCGTATGGTAAAAAGAAGAGAATTTGATTTATTGGCACTTGGTGAAATCTTACTTCGTTTGTCGCCGCCTGTTAATGAGCGTCTGACAAGAGGAGATGCATTCCAGAAGCAGGCTGGTGGTGCGGAGCTTAATGTGGTTTCCGGTGTATCGTTATTAGGATTAAGAACAGGTATTATTTCTAAGGTTCCTGCAAATGACTTGGGAAGCTACATACAGAACCGAGTACGTTTCTGTGGTGTCAGCGATGATTACTTAGTATATGACAAAACCAAGGATTCAAGACTTGGTATTTACTATTATGAATATGGTGCACATCCAAGAAAGCCAAACGTTATTTACGATAGAAAGAACACTGCCTTTGCAGATATTACGATTGATGATTTCCCTGAGGAAATGTTCCGAGCTGCAAGATGTTTCCATACAACAGGTATCACACTTGCATTAGGACAGAAAACAAGAGAAACTGCAATCGAAATGATTAAGCGCTTCAAGGAAAATGGTACATTGATTTCCTTCGATGTCAACTTTAGAGGCAATCTTTGGACCGGTGAAGAGGCAAAGGAATGCATTGAGCAGATTCTTCCGTATGTAGATGTTTTCTTCTGTTCCGAGGATACCGCAAGACTGACCTTTAAGAAGGAAGGCACCGTGCAGGAAATGATGAAGAGCTTTACTAAGGATTATCCAATTAGCGTGGTTGCTTCCACACAGCGTATCGTTCATTCTCCTAAGGTTCATTCCTTTGGTTCCTGCATCTATGATGCCATGAATGATCGTTTTGTTCAGGAACCGGCATATGAGAATATTGACGTTGTAGATAGAATTGGTAGTGGTGATGCCTATATTTCCGGTGCTTTGTATGGCTTACTTGCTCATAACATGGATTGCCAGAAGGCGATGGAATATGGTAATGCGACAGCAGCAGTTAAGAACACCATTCCGGGTGACTTACCATCGTCTGATTTGAAAGAGATTGATTCTATTATCAAGAATCATCAGTCTACAGGACCGCAGTTAGAGATGAATCGATAATGAAATCAGCAAAAATTTTTCTAGCAGGAATGTATTTGCATTTACTATTAAGTATTGTAGTACCTGGTACTATTTTAAAGAGTGGTGCATCAACAGGCTGGGCGAATAATCTGATTTGGCTGTTGATTTTCTATCTGTTGATGATAGGGGTGGTATTACTTATCGGCTGGATTAGTGTAGGAATGGCTGTAGTTGCATATAGGAAGAGTGAGGCAGAGAAATTACGAAAGAGCTGGAAATTGTTAAAATATGCCTCTATTCCTTTTTATGTTCTTAATTTTGTATACAGCTTTTGCGTATGGTTTTTGCTGGTGGGAGCATCGAGAGGAATATTGATTATACTTGTTCCGATTCCTATTTTGATAACCTGTACGATGGTTTTTCAGAGTGGATGCTTTGGCTGGTGTTATATTCGATATTGCAATAAGCAGTTTCAGGGCAAGGGTAACATATCAAGTATTCACTATTGTTTGCAGGTTATTCCTGTATTAGACATTATGAGTACGTTCATTGTTGATAAAAAATGTAGAGAGAAAAGTGATATGCTTTTTTAGTGTATCACTTTTTTTGTTTACAAATTAATAAAATAAAGTGTAAAAAGTAAGAAAATATGTTAAAATTTTCAAAGATGCAAGTTTTCAAAGGCGACATAGGAACAGGCAGGAGAGAAGAGTATGATAAAAGCAATATTATGGGCCATCGATGGAACGTTATTGAATTTTGAAATGTCAGAGAAATATGCAATACGTAAGTGTTTTGAAATATTTGAGTTAGGTGAGTGTACGGATGAGATGCTTGCACAATATTCTAGAATTAATCGAACGTATTGGGAGCGGCTGGAAAAAGGAGAGCTGACAAAGCAGGAGGTTTTAGTTGGGAGATTCAAGGAGTTCTTTGAAAGGCAAGGATTGCCTGTAGAAAAGGCAGAGCCTTTTAATAATGAATATCAGGTAAGACTTGGTGATAAGGCATTCTATAATGATGATGGAGAACAGCTTGTAAAGCAGTTTAAGGAAAGGGGGATCAAGCAGTATGCAGTTACGAATGGAACCTTGATTGCGCAGCAAAGGAAGCTGAAGCTGTCAGGGTTGGATAAGTTACTGGATGGTGCGTTTATTTCAGATGTGATAGGAATTGAGAAACCTAATATTGGGTTCTTTGATGCTGTATGGAAAGAGATTGGTTCTTATGAGAAAGACGAAGTCATGATTGTAGGTGATTCTCTGACAAGTGATATACAAGGTGGCAATAATACAGGAATCCTATGCTGCTGGTACAATCCGCAAGGACATGAGAATGCAGAAGGACTTCGCATTGAGTATGAAGTGAAGGATTTGCGGGAAATAAGGAAGCTCACCTAAACCTGAATTTACCAAAGATAGTAGGGTAGGTAATAATGAACAAATTTGTCAGCATATTTTGGTGAGTTATCATGAATTTGAAAAGTATGTTGACTATTGAGCAAAGTATTGCTAATATGAAATCAAGAGGTGCGCAAGCGGTTGCGCACTAGCGGAAAAATATGGTCTGGCAGCAACGAAGAAAATATGCACTTTTGTTGCTGCAAACGTTAAAAACGGAGGAATATCATGTTGGATTATATCAAAGGTATGGATGTATCATCACTTGATGAAATAGAACAGTTAGGTGCTGTTTTTTATGACAAGGGCGAGAAAAAGGATTTATTTGAGATTCTGAAAAGCTATGGAACGAATTATATCAGAATCAGACTTTGGAATGATCCAAAGACAGCAGATGGAAAGCCATATGGTGCAGGAAATACCGATTATGCGGTTGCACTAAGATTAGCGAAAAGAACAAAGGCAGCAGGACTTAAGTTTTTATTAGATTTTCATTACAGTGATTTCTGGGCAGACCCTGGTAAGCAGAGAAAGCCAAAGGCATGGGAAGGCTATACGGTAGATGAATTAGAGCAGGCAGTATATGACTTTACAAAAGAAAATATGCAGAACTTTATTGCTGAGGGTGTAGAGCCGGATATGGTGCAGGTTGGAAATGAACTGTCAAATGGACTTCTTTGGCCGGAGGGACAGTGGCCTAACTTTGACAATATGGCACGTTTTGTCAGCGCAGGTGTTCGTGCAGTCAGAGAAACAGCACCGAACTGTAAGGTTATGATTCATTTGGACAACGGTGGAAACAACGCATTATATAGAGAATGGTTCGATAATTATACCAAGAGAGGCGAAGATTTTGATGTTATCGGATTATCGTACTATCCGTTCTGGCATGGTAGCTTACAGGACTTAGAGAATAACATGAATGACATTTCTAAGCGCTTCGGCAAGGAGCTTGTTATTGCAGAGGTTTCCATGGGACACACCACAGAGGATTACGCTTCCTATGAGAAGCTTGAGCCACATGAGAGAAAGGGTATGGCAACCAAGCCTGCACTTTGCGAAAAGGTTCCATTTGCCATGACAAAGGAAGGACAGTGCGAGTTCATGAAGGCATTCTTAGCTTCCATAGAACAGGTTCCTGACAATATGGGACGCGGTTTCTTCTATTGGGAGCCAGGCTGGTTGCCAGTAGCAGGAAGCGGATGGGCAACCGAAGAATCCTTACAGTATATTAAGGAAGCTGGTCCTTGTGGTAACGAATGGGCAAATCAGGCATTATTTGATTATGATGGTAATGCATTACCAGCGTTAGAAATCATCAAGGATTATCAGCCAAAATAAGAGTTGTATATTTAAGGAAATAAGGTTTAGAGAGACACTTTAACCTGAAAATAAAAAGCATAATTTACAAGTGTAGAAAGGAAAGGTTTGAAAGATGATGAAGCAGGAATTATTGAAGAAGTTTGAAGAGGTATTTGGAGATGCAAATGGAGCAGCAGTTTACTTTGCTCCGGGACGTGTAAACCTGATTGGTGAGCATACAGATTACAATGGTGGTCATGTTTTCCCATGTGCGTTGACTATCGGTACATATGCAGTAGCAAGATTACGTGAGGATGACAAGCTTTGCCTGTATTCCATGAACTTTGAAGAAAGCGGAATTGGCGAAAGCAGATTAGCAGATATTGAGCAGAAGACTCCTGGCGATTGGAGAAATTATCCAAAGGGAATCATTTGGGCATTCGGCAAGAAGGGCTTTGAAGTAACCAAGGGACTTGATATTCTTTATTTTGGTAATATACCAAATGGCTCTGGATTATCTTCCTCTGCTTCTATCGAAGTATTAACAGGATTCATTTTAAAAGAGTTATTCGGATTTGATGTAACGAACCAGGATTTAGCATTAATTGGTCAGTTTTCTGAGAACCAGTACAACGGTGTAAATTGCGGTATTATGGATCAGTTTGCAATTGCTATGGGTAAAGAGGATTCTGCTATTTTCCTTGATACAGCAGATTTATCCTTTGAATATGCACCAATCGCTCTTGCAGGTGCAAAGATTGTTATTTTAAATACCAACAAGAAGCGTGGACTTGGCGATTCTAAGTACAATGAGAGAAGAGCAGAGTGCGAAGCAGCGCTTGCATCTCTTCAGACTAAGCTTTCTATTAAGTCTCTTGGTGAGCTGACAGAGGATGAGTTCGAGGCAAACAAGGAATTAATTGGTGACGAGATTAAGATTAAGAGAGCAAAGCATGCTGTTTACGAGAATCAGAGAACCATTAAGGCTGTTCAGGCATTAAAGGACAATGACCTTGCTTTATTCGGAAAACTTATGATTGCTTCACATGATTCCCTTCGTGATGATTATGAAGTAACAGGTAAAGAGCTTGATACCTTAGTAGCAGAAGCACTGAAGCAGGATGGAGTAATCGGTGCAAGAATGACAGGTGCAGGCTTTGGCGGTTGTGCAGTAAGTATTGTTAAGGAAGAAGCAGTTGCTGCTTTCATTGAAAACGTTGGTAAGGCATACGAGGAACAGATTGGTTATGCGGCAGATTTCTATGTAGTAGAAATTGGTGACGGTCCAAGTGTACTTTAATATCTGACGAGCATGGTACATAGGAACAAGAGGAAAAGAAATAAATTATAAAATAGTAAGGAGAGGTAATTATTCAAGTATAGAATAATTACGAAGTAATGAATATGATTACAAAGAATATTACAGAACTTGTCCGCTATGGTGTTTCCTGCGGTCTGGTTGATGAAGCAGATATTATTTATACCGTAAATAAGCTCTTAGAGCTGTTTGGATTAGAAGAGTATGATGGAGAGTTTGCGGCAGAGGATTTTGCACTGGTTAATCCAGCGGAATACCCATTAGAGGACTTATTAAAGGAAATGCTTGATTATGCGGCAGCAAACGGTCTGATGGAAGATGATACCATCGTATACCGTGATTTGTTTGATACCAAGATTATGGGCTGTATGGTTCCAAGACCATCCGATGTTATCTATACCTTTAAGAAGCTTTATAACGAAAAGGACGCAAAGGCTGCAACAGACTGGTATTATTCATTCAGCCAGAATACCGACTATATCAGAAGATATCGTATCAAAAAGGATATGAAGTGGAAGGCTGATACAGAGTATGGAGAGATGGATATTACCATCAATCTTTCTAAGCCGGAAAAAGACCCTAAGGCGATTGCAGCAGCTAAGAATGCAAAACAGAGCGGCTATCCAAAGTGTCAGCTTTGTATTGAGAATGAAGGCTATGCAGGAAGAGTGAATCATCCTGCAAGACAGAATCACAGAATCATTCCAATTGAGATTCAGGGCAATAAGTGGGGCTTCCAGTATTCTCCATATGTATATTACAACGAGCATTGTATCGTATTTAACAGTCAGCATATTCCGATGAAGATTGAGCACAACACCTTTGTGAAGCTGTTTAACTTTGTAGAGCAGTTCCCACATTATTTTGTCGGTTCCAATGCAGATTTACCAATCGTTGGCGGTTCTATTTTAAGCCATGACCATTTTCAGGGTGGAAATTATGAATTTGCCATGGCAAAGGCTCCGGTTGAGAGAAGCTTCAGCGTAAAGGGATTTGAGGACATTAAGGCAGGCGTAATAAAGTGGCCGATGTCTGTTATCCGTTTATCCCATACGGATTATAACAGAATCATTGAGCTTGCAGATGTGATTCTTGCTAAATGGCGTGGATATACCGATGAAGCAGCATTTATTTTTGCTGAAACAGGTGGTGAACCGCACAATACCATTACACCGATTGCAAGAAAGCGCGGAAATGATTACGAGCTTGACTTAGTTCTTCGTAATAACATTACCACAGAGGAGCATCCGCTTGGTGTATATCATCCACATGCAGAGCTTCATCATATCAAGAAGGAAAACATTGGTTTAATTGAGGTTATGGGACTTGCAGTTCTTCCTTCCAGATTAAAGAGTGAGCTTGCAGATCTTGCAAAGGCAATTGTTGCAGGTGTAGATATCCGCAAGGATGAGGTACTTGAGAAGCATGCTGACTGGGTAGAGGAATTCATGCCAAAATATGCAGGCAAGGTAAATGAGAATACGGTTATGGAGATTTTGGAAAAAGAAGTAGGTATCGTATTCAGCAAGGTATTAGAGCATGCGGGTGTTTATAAGAGAGACGAAGAAGGTCAGAAGGCGTTTGACAGATTTATTGCAAGTCTGTCATAAGAGTTAATTAATAGAAAGGATGTAACTATTCAGATACTGAATAATTACGAAAGGATACGGTTGAGTTATGGAAACGTTCCGGAATGACAGATTGGAAAACAAAAAAATAACAATTTCAGATATTGCAGAAGCATTACAGGTTTCCAAGACTACCGTATCTCGTGCTATTTCCGGCAAGGGAAGAATTAGTGAAGAGACAAGACAGAAGGTGTTAGCATATATTCAGGAAAAGGACTATAAACCAAATGTTATTGCAAAGGGGCTGGCTCAGCAGAAGACTTATAATATAGCACTGGTAATTCCGGGAGATTGTAATCTGGTGGATATGCCCTTTTTCCAGAATAGTATGCAGGGAATCTGTGAAGAGGCATCCAGATACGATTATGATGTGATGCTGGTAACAACTGCAGGAAAGGATTATTCCAATCTGGAGCGTATGATATCGAATCATAAGGTGGATGGCGTGATTTTGAGCCGTTCATTGGTAAAGGATAAGGCGGCTGTTTTTTTAAAAGAGCAACAGATACCGTTTGTTCTGATGGGAACTTCCAAGGATGAGAATATCTTACAGGTTGATAACAATCATAAAGCGGGCTGCTGTGAATTAGTGATGAAGGTACTTGCCAAGGGATATCGCAAGATAGGCTTAATCGGTGGAAGCCAGAATATCGTTGCAAACAGGACACGATTGCAAGGATACAAGGATGCATTCCGGAATGCCAAGCATACGCTGGAGGAATCCATGATATACAATAATTGTGAAGCTCTGGAGCAGATAGAGCAGGCAGTAAAAAATCTGTTAGGAAGAGGAGCTCAATTTATTATCTGTATGGATGATATGATTTGTTCCCTTGTGTTGCAGGTGCTTGCAAGAGAACATGTAAAGGTACCGGAGCAGATGAAGGTGGCATCTTTCTATGACAGTACCTTGTTGATGAATCATGAGCCGGCAGTAACTTCATTGCTTTTTGATGATAAAGCACTTGGGGCACTGACCTGTCAGGTATTGCTTTCTTATATTCAGGGCGATGAGGTTAAGGGTAGAAATCTTTTAGGTTATGAGATTGTAATCAGAGAATCTACAGGTGATATATAATTTGTTTTTGAATTTTACATTAAGAGAGGACAGTTATGTCGAAGAAGAAAAAACAGGCTGCGGAGTTTCGCTTTTATGAGTTGCCGCAGGATGAGCCGGTATTGGCTCTGATGGGAAGTAAATGGATTCAGGTATACGGCGAAAATATCGATAACCAGCATTTCCACAATCTGTTGGAAATCGGCTACTGTCATTATGGAGATGGAGATTTGGTGCTGGAGGACGAGTTTTATCGTTTTGGACCGGGAATGGTTTCCTGCATTCCGGCTAATTTTTTGCATGTTACACGAAGTGATGCTGAGGTTCCTGCTTTTTGGGAATTTCTCTATATTGATCCGGAAGTTAGTCTTCGGGAATTCGGAAAGCGCAATGCTAGAGAGATAAAGGAATTATTGGAATGTATCAATCAGAATGCCTTTTTCATTAAGGCAGAAAATAATCCGATGATTGTGACAATGATTCGTGCTATTTTTGAACAAATGCAGCATAAGTCGGAGTACTATCAGGAATGTGTAAAGGGACTTGTCTATGCATTGTTGTTTGAAATTGCAAAATACAATGGCAGGAGAGGAATGGCTACTGGTAGTAAAAGTAATGTTTTACAACTCGAAAACGCAATTGACTATGTAGAGGAACATTACGCGGAATCCTTTAAGATTGCGGATTTGGCAAATGAATGTCATATGAGTGAGACACATTTTAGAAGAGTATTTCAGCAGAAAATGAATATGACTCCGGTGGAGTATGTAAATTTTGTGCGAGTGAAAAAGGCATGCGAGCTGATTGATAAGACAGACATCAGCATGGAAGATGTGGCAGAGAAGGTTGGATTTGTAACGCCATCAACGTTTAACAGGAACTTCAGACGAATTATCGGCACTTCACCATATCAGTGGAAAAAGAGACCGGATAATCATGAAGGTAAGCTGTTGGATTATAACATTTCCGCTCTTAAAGGGTGGTAAATATGCGATGAACAAATATAAGCGCTTTTGGGAGAAAATGGGCAAAAATGAACGGTTGAAAATGCTCGTTTTCAAGGCGTATTTATAAACAAAAAAGAATATGTAGGTGTTATAATCACAATATGTCGGGATACATAAGTGTGATAAAACCTAACATAACCAAAACGGACGTAGTTCGTAAAATATGGAAAGGTGTGATTATGCATATGCAAAAGTTCGATTACTGTATGATTAAAAATCCTGATTTTTTTGCGCAAAATCGAGTGGAAGCTCACTCCGATCACAAGTATTATGCAAATGAGTGTGATTTGGTAGAGGGAAAGGAAAGCTTTAAACACAATCTGAATGGTCTGTGGAAGTTCTTCTATGCAAAGAACTTAAAGGAAGCGCCACAAGGCTTTGAGCAGATGGATTTTGATTGTAAGAATTGGGATGACATAGCTGTTCCGGCTCATATCCAGATGGAGGGCTATGAT
>JAFSGY010000057.1 GCA_017440575.1 Lachnospiraceae bacterium
CAATAATAATAATCGCTTCGATTACATATAGCATGTACAGGAGCACCTCCTTATTTAATTTTCATTGTACACTATCTCGCCAAAGAACCCTTTGGCTATATATGATTCAATTGCGTGACAAATTACAACACTACAATTTTACCCTTTATTGCCTATTATGTCAAGCTTAAAGGGCGAATCTACGTAAAAAGCTTTCAAAAAATTATTCACTTTCACCGACAACTTTATAGATTTTATCCAAAGAAAATCCTTTTCTATACAAAAATCCTATGATTTTTCTACGTTCTTCTAGATTGGCATTTTCATTTTTATAGTGCTTTTTCACAAGCAACGCCCGAATCAGACTCTCTTCTGGCTCCAATGACTCTGATTCCGCCAGTTCATCGAATGCATCTGCAATATCTACCTTAGATACTCCCTTTTGAATCAAATCATATTCAATCTGTTTTCGGCTCTTGGTTTTGCCTGCATAGCTTATATAGGCCCTTGCATAGCGTCTGTCATCAACATATCTATAAGAAACAACATACGCTATAGCTCTTTCAATGATTTCCTCCGAGTAAAATTCCTTTCGAAGCTTCTCTTCCAATCCATGCTGTGTATAATCACGGCTCTTAAGCAAATACATGCAGCGCAACTTTGCTCTCTTGGTAAGAACCTCATCAACAATTACGTTATAAGTTTCTTCCTCCAATTCTTTTTCTTCACTAATTCCATATGTGCGAAGTTCGCCTTTGTATAGCACAAAGGCGAACTCATAATCAATAAACACTTTAACTTTTGCTTTTGTTAATTCCTGTATTCCAGTTATAATCATTCAGCATCTGCTTCCTTCTTCGCAGCTTTCTTAGTGTCTGCAGGCTCTTCCTTCTTCTCTACGCCCTGCAATTCATAATACTCACGTACCTTGTTCTCTACTTCCTTACAAATCTCTGGATTATCCTTCAAGAACTGCTTCGCATTCTCTCTACCCTGACCAATCTTATTGCCTTCATAAGCATACCATGCACCACTCTTTGCAATAATATTTACATTAGCTGCAAGGTCAAGAATATCACCAACAATTGAAATACCTTCGCCGAACATAATATCAAATTCTGCTTCCTTAAATGGAGGCGCAATCTTATTCTTTACAACCTTTACCCTTGTTCTGTTACCGGTTACCTCTCCGCTCTGTTTCAAGGATTCAATCCTACGAACATCAAGACGCACTGATGAGTAGAACTTCAATGCACGTCCACCCGTTGTAGTCTCCGGATTACCAAACATAATACCAACCTTCTCTCGAAGCTGGTTAATAAAGATAACGGTACAATTGGACTTACTGATAACTGCTGTCAGCTTACGAAGAGCCTGAGACATTAATCTAGCCTGCAGACCGACATGAGAATCTCCCATATCTCCATCGATTTCTGCCTTAGGAACCAATGCTGCAACAGAGTCAACAACAACAATATCAATTGCGCCGGAACGTACCATTGTCTCTGTAATCTCTAATGCCTGCTCTCCGTTATCCGGCTGTGAAATATAGAGATTATCCACATCAACACCGATATTTTTAGCATATACAGGATCTAATGCATGCTCTGCATCAATAAAGCCTGCAATACCGCCTCTCTTCTGTACTTCTGCAATCATATGTAAAGTAACCGTTGTCTTACCAGAAGATTCCGGTCCATATATCTCAACAATTCTTCCCTTAGGAATACCACCTAAGCCTAATGCAATATCAAGACTTAATGAGCCTGTCGGGAATGTCTCAACGTTCATCTGAGCAGCAGGATCACCTAACTTCATAACAGCACCCTTACCATACTGTTTCTCAATCTGCACTAACGCAGCATCCAATGCTTTTAATTTTTCTTCTCTTTCCATATCTTATCTGGTCTCCTTCTCCTTTTAGAACAAACGTTCATCATATAATTATGATAAAACATCTGTTCGGTTTTGTCAATAAAAATATTATTCCTTTATAATTACGGGGGAAATTCGGGAAGAGCTCCCATAGACTGACATCTTACTGTCACTATGTAAACATATTTCGTTTACTTTTCTACCATATCACAACTTATAATTTACGGCAAGAACAACCTCCTCCATTTTAAAAATATTTTATAATTTCGCAGAAGCTATGCTTCTGCGATGCTTAAATCATCACACTTGCGACATTTTCCACGGCTTCAGCATGCGCATAAAAAACGACTTTGAATTCGTTTACCCCGAATCCAAAGTCGTTTTACTTACATCTTGCCATCCAGCAAAACATTCTTATTCTTTACTACATAATCAACCAGTGAAATAATAGTTAATGCAGTTGCAATCCACATAATAATCTGTGTCACAATCTCTAATGCCGGAATATTTACCAGCATCAGACATACCATAATCATTTGGAAGGTTGTCTTGAATTTTCCCCAATAGCTTGCTGCAATTACAACATTATTATCCGCTGCCACCGTTCGAAAACCACTGATAATAAATTCTCTGCTGATGATAATAATCACAATCCATGATGGAATTCTCCCCATTTCAATCAGACAGATTAATGCAGCACAAACCAAAAGCTTGTCAGCGAGAGGATCCATAAACTTTCCGAAGTTCGTAACCAGATTGTACTTTCTCGCAATCTTACCATCCAGTAAATCTGTAAGACTTGCGATAATAAAAATAACAAGTGCAATATAATCGGTATATGCAATAGCACCACCTAAAATAGCCGAAAGCCATCCCCACTGTGCATATCCGCCAAGCAGCAACAATACAAACGGTACAATCAATATTACTCTGAAAACAGTAAGTTTATTCGGTAAATTCATATTCAATCTCTCCTATCAAGTCGTATTCATAAGATCCTGTAATCTTAGCACGTACAAAATCTCCTGTCATCAGTTCCTCACTCGTCTGGATGAATACAAAGCCATCTACATTCGGCGCATCCTTATAGGTACGAGCTACATAGGCATGCTCATCCGGCACCTTTCCTTCAATCATGGCAAGAACCGTTCTTCCTATCATGTCTTCTGCTCTTTCAAAGGCAATCTCTTGCTGAAGCTCCATAAGCTCAGCCTGTCTGTCCGTTTTTACCTCTTCCTCCACCTGCTCTGCGAAGGTTGCTGCCGGTGTATCTTCTTCTGGCGAATAGGTAAATACACCTAGCCTGTCAAATTCCATTTCATCCACGAATGCAAGAAGCTCCTCATGATCCTCCTGCGTTTCACCCGGGAATCCGGTAATCAGTGTTGTTCTAAGACAGATATCCGGTATCGCTTCACGAAGCTTTGCTACCATATTGCGCAACTCCTGCTGATTCGTTCTTCGTCCCATACGCTTCAATATACGGTCTGATGCATGCTGAATTGGAATATCCAAATAATTGCATATCTTTTCTTCTGTACGAATTGTTTCTATGAGTTCGTCGGTAATCTCCTCAGGATAACAATATAAAATACGAATCCAATACAGGCCATCTATTTGACATAGATTATGAAGCAGCTTCGGCAAGCTCTTTTCACCATATAAATCCTTACCATAAAGCGTCGTTTCCTGCGCTACCAAAATCAATTCCTTGGCACCGAATTCCACAAGCTGTTTTGCCTCTTTTACAAGGCTTTCCATCGGAATACTTCTATAATTACCGCGCACCTTAGGTATAATACAATATGAACAGTGCTTATCACACCCTTCTGCAATCTTCAGATATGCATAATGTCCACCTGTAGTAACCATTCGCTTCTTATCATAAACCGGCTTACGGTTAATGTCCTCTATATGATTCTGTTTCTTTCCTTCCAAAACCTCTTCTAAAGCTTCTACAATACTATCGATTGCGGTTGTTCCAACAATCGCATCAACCTCAGGAATCTCTGTCTGAATCTCTTCCTTATAACGCTGTGCAAGGCAACCTGTAACCAAAAGAGCCTTAATGTTTCCGCTCTTTTTCAGCTCTGCCATTTCAAGAATTGTATTAATACTCTCTTCCTTTGCATCATTAATGAAGCAGCATGTGTTGATTACAACCACATCTGCTTCATTTTCATCATTCGTTATGGAATAACCTTTACCCGTCAGCATTCCCAACATCATTTCTGTATCTACCAGATTTTTATCGCATCCCAGCGAAATAAATAATATCTTCATAAACTTCCTTAATCTTCCGGTACAATCTTAATCTGTCCCTTGTTTAATTCATCAATCGCTACGGACAATGGCTTAGTCTGCTTTGTAATAACTAACGGATCCTCTCCACCAATTAACTGTCTTGCTCTCTTTGAAGTAGCCATAACAATCGAATAACGGCTATTAACAACCGGAGCCTCTCCCGGCTCAACCTCACTATTTACTACTTTCATTAAATCTGTGTATGATGGATGTAACATATCTATCCCTTTCCTTTCTCTTTTTATTTCTTTCTATTCCTCAACACTATGTTCCTGACTATCTGCCGAATCTCCTAAATCTGCCTGTGCTCTACCGGCTATTGTCTCCGGAAGCAACGCAGATAACACAACCTGACAATTCTCCATAACAAGAACAGCCTTCGTCTTACGTCCCTGCGTCGCATCAATGACTCTGCCCTCTTCCTTCGCCTTCTGTACTAGGCGCTTTACCGGTGCAGAATCAGGTCCAACAATTGCTATTATCTTTGCTGTATTAACAATATTTCCAAATCCAATATGAATCAGCTTATCCAATGTTGTTCCTCACTTATTTATTCAATATTCTGAATCTGCTCACGTACCTTCTCAATCTCTGTTTTGAGTTCAATACCTCTGTTGGAAATATCAAGGTCATTTGCCTTAGAGAGAATTGTATTCGCTTCCCTGTTCATCTCCTGCGCAATAAAATCAAGCTTACGACCAATGCTGCCACCATCAATCAATGTCTGCTTGGTAGTCTCAATATGGCTCTTCAAGCGAACGATTTCCTCATCCACACATACCTTATCCGCAAAAATAGTAACTTCTGTAAGAAGTCTGCTTTCATCTATGTTTGCATCACCAAGCAGTTCCTTCACTCTATCCTCAAGCTTCTTACGGTACTCATCCATAAGCTGTGGCGAACGCTCTTCAATAAATGCCACATGTTCCAACATATTGTCAAGCTTTGCAATTAAATCCTCTGCAAGATTCTTGCCTTCCTTGATTCTAGTCTCAACAAAGTTCTCTGCTGCGCCATCAATCGCCTTGGACAATACTTTCCAGATTTCTTCCTCATCCACCATCTGCTCTTCCATCGAAAATACTTCCGGATATCTTGACAAGGTAGATACTCGAATATCATCATCTAAGCCGAATTCCTCTGACATATCTCTCAGATACTTCAAATATTCAGCAGCCAGATCTTTATTGTATTTAATGCATACATTATTCTCCGAAAAATCTTCATAAGTAATGAAAATATCGATTTTTCCTCTTTGTACATAATTCTTTAATTCGTTACGAATAGAGCTCTCGAAAAAGCTCAGCTTCTTAGGCATCTTGATATTTACATCAAGATATCTGTGATTCACTGACTTCATCTCGACAGTAATCTTGCGATTACTCTCTTCCATCTCACATCTGCCGAATCCTGTCATACTTTTTATCATGTCAATCCCCCTGACTTCGGTAAGAACGTCAAGTCATCATGGTCTTTTGGTGACTTCACTTTGTTATTTTAGAACATGCCTCGACCAATATAACATACATGTTCGCATACTCTAAGTCATTATAGAATAATCCGACCTCATAGTCAACAAATTTCGTTACTGTTCACTCTATTCCAATAACAGGCATTTCTTCTGAAATTCCTTATAATAGCTTGAAAGAATACCCCAAAAATGCTATTGTTATCTAGCTGTGTTCAATTACATTTTAACTTTATTATTATATTGATTGTCGCAGAACATAAAGGAGTATTGATAATTATGTCTAAAAAAAGAGCAAAACAACATACAAAAAAAAATACACATCGTTCTAAAAACTATACGCATCAGTATGTGGCAAAAACTAATGAAAAAAAATCCATTAACTGGTCTGGTTATTTACCTAAAATTATTTGGTTTATCCGAAATCTCATTCCTATGATACTTTTTCCGATTGTAACCTTCTATCTTTTTGAATGGTATACCCACAATCCTTTTGAGACAATGAAAATACGTATTCAATTCCTGAATATCTTTTTCTTTGAACTGATTATGATTATTTTATTTATGTTATTTGGAATACTAAAAGCAGCACTGCTTACAGAAACCGTATTCTTCATGATATACGGTCTTGCTAACTTTTATGTCCTTTCCTTCCGTTCCGCACCAATTATGCCATGGGATATTTACTCTATCAAAACAGCTGCCAGTGTTTCTGGTGACTTCAGCTATGCATTGGAAAAAGAAACCATCTTTGTATTACTTGGCTTTGCCGTTCTGATACTCTTAGAATGTTTTACTACATGGAAAGTTAACAAAAGCCTAAAAGTCCGAATTGGTGGTTTCTTAGCCTCTGTTTGTGTTTTAATCGGTTTTGTAAACATGCTTCATCTAGACAGTACGGTTACCCGTTTTAAATTATATGACAAGCTGTTTACCCCTACAGTTATGAGTAAGCGCGATGGAACTGCCATTGCTTTTCTCATGGAATTAGAATATCTGACCATCGACAAACCAGACAATTACAGTCCAAAGACTGCCGAAGAAATGCTTGCTTCTTATGCTTCCGACTCCACAGCAGAGCCCGAAAACAAACCAAATATCATTGTCATCATGAACGAAGCCTTTTCCGATCCGGCAATCCTTGGCGAATTTGAAACCAATGAAGATTACATGCCTTTAGTACATTCCCTTATAACAGAAGGGAATGACAATACTATATCCGGTAATCTGAATGTATCTGTTCTTGGCGGTAACACTGCCAATACAGAATTTGAATTCTTAACTGGAAATACCATGGCTTTTCTTCCACAGGGAAGTGTTGCATATCAGCAGTACGTACACGGAGAGCTTCCTACAATGGCTTCTCTTCTACGCGATTATGGTTATAAGACCATTGCCATGCATCCATATAACAGCACCGGTTGGGAGAGAAACACCGTATATCCCAATTTTGGTTTTCAGGAATCCTTTTTCATCCGTGATTTCAAGAATCCTGAAAAAATCCGTAAATATGTAAGCGACCTTGCCTGCTATGAAAAGATTGTAGAAGAATTCCATAACAAAGAAAAAGACACACCACTCTTTGTTTTCAATGTAACGATGCAGAACCATTCTTCCTATACCGAAGAATTCGATAATTTCACACCAGATATCACAGTAAACAATGCAAAATCAAAGACATTAAACAATTATCTTTCTCTCATGAAAATATCTGATGAAGCAATAAAAAAGCTTGTGAATTATTTTTCCGAGCAAGATGAAGATACGATTATCGTATTTTTCGGTGATCATCAGCCTACCAACTCTGTCATATCACCGATTTGGAAGCTGAATGGTAAATCCTCAAGCACACTTTCCTTAGAGGATGAAACTCTGCGCTATAAGGTTCCATTCTTCATCTGGGCAAATTACGATATTGCAGAGGCATCCAATATAGAAACAAGTCCTAATTTTCTCGGAAATAAGGTATTAGAAGCAGCAGGTATTCCATTATCTGATTTTCGTGGCTACCTTGCTGAGTTAGAACAGAGCTATCCTGTTGTATCTTCCATTCGTGCTGAGGATGCTTCCGGTAACAGCTACGAAATCAAGGAAGTCGAAGACTCACTGAATGATTACGCCATTCTTCAATACTACTATTTATTAGATAGTGAATAAACAAAAACGATGGAGGTTTGAGAAATATTATGACAAAAAGCAAAATGCAAAACAAAAAATCTCTAGACATACTATATCTGACAGCTTTTCTGCTGCCAGTACTTGTTATGCTGATTATATTTGCCGTTCAGAACATTTTTCCTTTTGGAGACCGTTCTTTTTTGAACATAGACATGTATCATCAGTATTTTCCATTTTTGACAGAGTTCTATCATAAGGTTAAAAATGGTGAAAGCCTATTTTATTCATGGAATACTGGAATCGGTTCGAACTTTTTGGCGTTATATGTATACTATCTTGCTACTCCAACCAACTGGCTCGCTCTTCTTTGTCCGGAACAATACCTGATGGAATTCATCTCCTATATGGTCATTATTAAAATTGGACTTTGCGGTTTTTCCTTCACCTACTATATCAGAAACCACTTCAAGAACAACAGCCCTATTATTCTTTGCTTTGCTACTATGTACGCCTTATCAGGCTATATGGCTGCTTACAACTGGAATGTTATGTGGCTTGATTGTATCGTACTTGCTCCTGTCATTATCTGGGGACTTGAAAAACTTGTAAACGAGGGAATCAGCCGATTATACTGCCTCACTCTTGCACTTGCTATTCTCTCGAACTACTATATTTGTATTATGATTTGTATTTTTTTGGTACTATATTTCTTCGTTTTGTTAATCGGAAGAAATCCTATTGCCGAAGATACCTCTAGACCAATTACCTTTCCTGTTCTTTGCAGGATACGTTCCTTCT
Source organism: Lachnospiraceae bacterium (assembly GCA_017440575.1). Classification (GTDB taxonomy): domain Bacteria; phylum Bacillota; class Clostridia; order Lachnospirales; family Lachnospiraceae; genus COE1. Next base: position 8,543 of record JAFSGY010000057.1, read on the forward strand.
ATGGAAAGGCAATCGTACGATTTGGAATCTATTCGCTCCTTGCAGGCGGCATGTCTGCCATTTTACTCCTCCCAGAGATTGCTGCGCTTAGGTTTACGGAGTTTACAGCCTTTAATTTTCCTGATGAAGTAAAGACTTACTTTTCTGTTATCGATATGCTCGCAAGACACTGCTTTAACGTTGAAATCGAAACAGGCCTAGGACATTGGCCTAATATTTACTGCGGAGTTGCCGTCTTCCTTCTGCTACCACTTTATATTATGCAGAAAAAGATTCCTATCCGTGAAAAGGCTGCAAAGCTGATATTACTTGCATTTATCCTAATCAGCTTTTCTACGAACACACTGAACTTTATCTGGCATGGACTTAATTACCCTGACTCCTTACCTGCAAGACAGTCCTTTTTATATATTTTCCTTGTCTTAATCATGTGCTTTGAGGCATTTCTATATATTAGGGAACAGTCACGTACCGAAGTTATGAATGTATTTTTAAGCATCCTGTTTTTCATATTGTTATTGGAAAAACTCATCACGGATGATGCCTTTACGGGAGTAAGCTTTCTAGTTACCGGAATCTTCCTAATCTGCTACGGTGCCTTGATTCATATGTATCGAAGTCAGGAAAAGATGGTAAAACAGCTTGCTATTATCGCAATTGTGCTGGTAGTAACGGAAACTGGTCTTAACACTTATCTGACCAGCTGTTCTACCGTATCAAGAACAACCTATTTATCCAATTACGATTCGTATCAGGAATTAACCTCCAGAACCATGGAGGAAGAAGATGACTTCTTCCGTTTTGAGAAATTTGCACGTAGAACGCAGAATGATGCCATGTTAATCGGCTTCCCTGCCGGTTCCTATTTCTCTTCTGTCTCAAATGCGCTTGTGAAAGATTTTTATGAGAAATACGGCATGAAGAGCAGCAAGGTATATTATTGTTATGATGGTGCAACACCTGTTACAGCAGCACTTTTAGCAAATCGCTATATGCTCTATACACTTGACCGTGGCTATGATAATCTCTTTGAACTTGCTGAAACAGAGGGCAAACTGTATATGTACCGCAATAATTACAGCCTTCCTCTAGGCTATATGGTTGCTGAGGCTCAGGTTTCTTCTACAGACATGGATATCATCACAGCACATCACAATGCATTAACGCAAGATACTGCTACTACTTCCACAGACATCAGTACCAGTATCGAAGAGGATGCTTTTGAAGAACTATTCACAAGTGCTGATGAAATAGAGGACAGCCTTCATGATGGTGCTGACTATAATAAATCTATCAATCCTCTGGAACGTCAGAACGAACTGGTTCATCAGCTTGGTGTAAGCTCTAATGTTTTTATCCCTGTTACCGTGGATCAATCCGGCGACAGTGCCACAATAACGGTTCAAAGCTCTGGTCATTTCTACGCATATACGCGTAACACAAAGATTGATACCATTAAAATGGCCGGCGAAGAAAAATCAAAGGATTATAAGGATATTAAGAAAAAATATATTCTTGATTTGGGCTACCATGAAGCAGGAACTACGATTTCTCTTTCTTCTAAGAATAAGGAATCATTAAACCTCTCCGCATACGTAGTAAATGAACCTGCACTTGCTGAATTCATCAATATTCTCAGTGCCCAAACCATGACCGTTGATTCCTATGATGAAACGCATATCAATGGACACATTACGGTTACCAATCCGGGACAGTTAGTATTATCCGTTCCTTATGAACCAGGTTGGACATTATTTATTAACGGAAAAGAGACCCCGATAGATTTATTTGAAAATACCTTTATCAGTGTATATCTTCCAGAGGGTGAACATACCATATCCCTTTCCTTCTTCCCTAAAGGCTTTATACCGGGAGTTATTGTTTCTCTCCTCTGCCTTGCTATTTACATTGCAATTGAACTTTTTCATAAATACAAAAGTAACAAATAATATGCACATAAAAACCAGGCGAACATCGCCTGGTTTTCTTAATCTTACTTATAAACTAATGCATATGCTGTAGTTGGCTTATCTGTTGCAAAAGTAATTGTTTCATCAGATGTATCCAAATCATCGTATATATCTACAACACCTTGACCAATTGCTAATAATCTAAAGCTTCTTCCCACCTGTCTATATTTCTGAGGGATAGTAATAATATACTTTAACGTATTAGTTGTTGTTGTAAGCTTCTTTCCTTCTTTCTCTACAACAATATTATATGTTGTTGCCAAAGTATAGTCTCCAATAAATGCTGCATATGCTTCATAACAAGCCTTACCTGGGAATCGTCTCTGTGCTGACAACTTTAATGTATAATCAGGTGTTTCAGCAGACAATTTTACAATTGGAGTCATAACGTTTCCATTACTATTTCCACTAAGATCTACATTTTGCCAAGGAGCTTTTTCATCTGTTGACACAAAAACATTACAGATTGATGGATTTACACTACACTGAAACTCTGTTGCCATTTTCTGATCATCAAGAATATAAGAAGCTCCCATTGAATTAACCTGTGCAAATGCCTCTATACTTTCAAGACTAGTATACGGAATCGTTCCATACATCTTAGTAGTTGTCTCTTTACCCGTAATTCTGAATACCGGCTTATATGCAATTCCCTGAAAAACTGTAGTATCTTCTATAAAAGTCTTTGTACTCATAATTATATGCTTAATATTCTTCATTTCATAAAAAGCATACTTTCCAATGGATGTAATCGTATCATCAATCATTACATAATGACAATTAGAAGTTGCCCATGGGCGTTCATACAAATACCAGTAATCAAAGTCCGGTATTTCTCCTGTTCCAGTAAAATGAATAATATCATTTGCAATCTGTACTTTTACGTCTGTTCCCTGTAAATAGTGCCAACCATTCCCCTGATTAACCCAAGTCTGATGCTGTGCAACCTCTGCTGCCTCTGTTGGCACAACAGGTGCTACTGAAAATGTCAATGCCGCTGCCAAAGCCACAGCCATAATCTTTTTAAATTTTCTTCCCACTTTTCATTCTCCTTTCCTCTTTCGAACACTAAGCTACTTTAAGTGTAGCTTCAAATACTAAATTTGTCAATAAAACCAATGAATTCCATATCTTATTTTTCTTCTGCAAGCCTCAACACACTAATGTCCGAATCTATTATCAGAGAATAATTTGTGTAATAAACAACAAATCCCGGCTTAGAACCATTCGGTTTTTTTACATTTTTCTTCTGCACATAATCAATCTCGACCTTTTCCTGTCCTCTTGACTGTGAATAATATGCTGCAAGCTTTCCTGCCTCTTCATATGCTCTGTCTGTCATCTCTGCACCATTTGTTTTGACAATAACATGTGACCCCGGTATTCCCTTGGCATGAAACCACCAATCATTACCTGTAGCAAACTTAAAGGTCAACTCTTCATTTTGCAGATTGTTCTTCCCTACATAAATATCAAAGCCATCACTGCTAATATAATGAAACGGCTTACTGGTAATCTTCTCCTTCTTCGTTCCACCTTTTCTGCGGATATAACCGCTTTCAATCAATTCCTCCTTAATCTGTACCAAGTCTTCTTCTCGCAATGCAATATCAAGGGACGTATTCACAGACTGTAAATGGTCTATCTCCGCCTTTGTTTCCTGCGTAAGAGTTGTCAATGCTTCATAGGTTCTCTTTAATTTCTGATATTTATCAAAATATTTCTTGGCATTTTCTCCAGTCGAAAGAGTCGGGTCAAGCGGAATCGTAATCATTTCATTCGTATAATAATTCAAAGCCTCCATGGACTTTGCTCCCTGCTCTACCCCATATCCATATGCATTTAAAAGTTCACCATAGACACGGTATTTTTCCCTCTTATCCGTATCCTGAAGCTGCTTTATCTGTAAATCATACTTTTTGATATTTCGTTCCAGTGCTGTCTGTACGATTCTTCGCAAATCAACGGAACGCTGTCTGATTCTCGTTACCAGATTCTTTTCTGCATAGTAATGTTCCAGAAGCTCAGACATACTCTCATAGCAAACCGTCTGTTTCTCTGTATAGGAAGTTAGACGAATGGCAGCATATTCCTTTGGCTGTTTGTTCTCATACACAACATTTGGACTAAAATTTCCCGCCTTAATATCCTGCAGAATATTCCAAAAGGCTCCTGATAATGCAGCCAGCTCTTCCACTGTCATATCACCTGTCGGCTTATCTGAATCTACCCTCGCACGATAACACACCTCATGCGCAATACAAGGTGAAATCCCTGTGAACCCAAGATACACCGCTTTAAAGGCCGGCGTACTATTTTTGCGGAAGCTTTCTTCTATCACTTCCCTAGTTACCTGCATGGGATCTAACTTATCCTGTGTCTGTGGTATAAAATATTCCCTTCCCGGAAGCACCTCACGTACAGAGCTTACCATACCTGAAATATGCTTGATACTGTCAATAATCATATTCTTATCATCATAAAAGATAATGTTACTATGCTTGCCCATAAGCTCAATAACCAGATATTTACGACAAATATCACCCATTTCATTCAAATGCTCAAGTTCAAGCTTAACGATTCTCTCTAGTCCCGGCTGTGTAACCGAAATAATCCTTCCATTCTGCAAATGCTTTCTTAACAGCATACAAAAATTCGGAGCCGTCATAGGGCTAGGCTTATTGGCATCTGTCATATAAATCAATGGAAGCGATGCGTCCGCAGACATCAAAACTCTTACCTGCCCACCATTATTTTTAATTGTCAGAAGGAGTTCATCCTTTTCCGGCTGTGCTATCTTATAGATTCTTCCTCCTGTTATCTTTTCATCCATTTCCTTTACGATTCCTGCAATCGTTATTCCATCAAACGCCATTACCAATCCTTGCCTTTCTTAAACGAACATCGAGCCACCTCACTGGGAAGCGGCCCGTTTTTATCTTTTTATTCTTTTATCCAATTAACCAATCATACATTTCCTGATACTTAGAAGCTGATACCTTCCAAGAATAATCGGTTGCCATCGCTCTGTCAATGATTTTATTCCATTCGCGCTTCTTATCATAATAAATCTTTTCTGCATAACGAATGGTTGCAAGCATCTCATGAGCATTATAATTCGTAAAGCTAAAGCCAGTACCCTTGCTTTCATATTCATTATACGGCTCTACGGTATCTTTCAGTCCACCAGTCTCACGCACAATAGGAATCGTTCCATAACGTAAAGACATTAACTGGCTTAATCCGCAAGGCTCAAACAAGGATGGCATTAAGAATGCATCACAGGAAGCATATACCTTATGTGAAAGTTCCTCTGAATAGTAAATATTCGCAGAAACTTTTCCATGATATTTCCAATCAAAATGACGGAACATATTCTCATACTGTTCCTCACCTGTTCCAAGAACAACAAGCTGTACATCATCCTGACTAAGCATCTCATCCATGATATAAGACACAAGATCCATACCCTTCTGGTCTGTCAATCTTGATACGATACCAATCATCATCTTCTTATCATTCTCAACAAGACCTAACTGCTTCTGCAAATCTCTCTTATTCTTAATCTTCTCTTTTCTGAAGTTGCTTGCATTATACTTACGAACAATGTATGGGTCTGTTTCGGGATTATACTCATCATAATCAATACCATTCACAATGCCTCTTAAATCATTGCTTCTGGCATTCAATAATCCTTCCAGCTTCTCTCCATAGAATGCAGTCTTAATTTCTTCTGCATAAGTCTGGCTTACAGTTGTAATAGCATCTGCATAAGTAAGCCCACCCTTTAACAGGTTTCCATCCTTAAAATATGCCAGCTTATCCGGTGTAAAATAAGAATTATCCAACCCGGTGATACGCTGAATGGTTTTAATATCATAAATACCCTGGAATTTCAGGTTATGAATCGTCATAACAGACTTCATACCCTGATAAAATTCTCCAGCTGCGAAACGCTCCTTTAAATATACAGGAATGATAGCCGTCTGCCAGTCATGACAGTGAACCACATCCGGTCTGAAATCAACCACTGGTAGAATAGATAATGCCGCCTTTGAGAAAAAGACAAACTTAGATAATTCCTCTACCACATTATCTCCATACGGCTTTAATCCATTAAAATATTTCTCATTATCAATAAAATAATAAGTAATGCCTTCATACTGTGTCTCAAGTACACCTACATACTCATCCTGTCCAAGAAAATCCATATAAAAATGCGTTTTATACTGCATCATGGACTTCATTTCTTCCTTCATACACATATACTTTGGCAGAATTACCCTTGCATCAAAATATCTCTTATCATAGTACTTAGGGAGCGAACCTACAACATCTGCAAGTCCTCCTGTTTTAATAAATGGTACTCCTTCTGATGCCACAAACAAAATTTTTTTCATAATATTCCATCGAATCCCTTCTTATTGGAGACTTCCTATTGGAAATCCAAATTATATTATAGATACTTTATTATACAACATATATGGTTGTAATGTAAAGAAGAGACTCTTTGTTAAATTGTAAAATCTGTTTTCTATTCCCGATAATGCAATCTGATTTTATCTGTGATGAGCGCGATAAATTCTGAATTTGTAGGTTTTCCCTTTCCTATGCTAATAGTATATCCAAATAACGCATCCAAAGTTTCCATATTACCTCTACTCCATGCTACTTCTATCGCATGCCTGATAGCACGCTCTACACGGCTTGAAGTCGTCTGATATTTCTTGGCTATTGTCGGGTATAAGACCTTTGTAATAGAATTCAACATTTCTCCGTCTCTTACCGACATCATAATCGCCTCTCGTAAGTACTGATATCCCTTAATATGTGCGGGTACTCCTATCTCATGAATCATATCAGTAACATCCTTCTCCAAATCATGCCCCTGATCTAACCTTTTTTCCTGCGTGTCTTCGATTCTATTCTGTTTTCCTGAAGGTACGGTTATCATAATCTGAAATTCTTTATCCTTAGTGATTAATTCGCTCAGTATTCGAAACATTCTCTCATTGTCCTGTGTTGTCATTACCTTTACCTGTTCCATACTTCTGCCTCCATTCTCACTAATCCATTCAAATCTGCTAAGATTTGGCAAGGTCAATTATATAAGAATGTCAAATTATCCTGCAACCGTTACTTTTCGCAGTATTCTTACATTTTACGCACATTCCGCCCATTTCTGCCAAAAAGCGAAAAATAACCATATGTATTGCTGTAATATAAAGTCAACCATAAGAAAAAAAGGTCTCAAGAAACAAACTGTTTCCTAAGACCTTCCTCTATTCTGCCCCTATTCAGCAAAGTTCTTTAAATCTTGTGCAAGCATATAGGTAGCATCAATTACACTTCTTACATTACCCATCTCTCGCACCGCATTTTCTGCTGTCTGTTGCCCTTCTGTCGAAGACGCTGCAATCTCCTGACTAGTTGCTGACAGATTGGAAATATTCTCTGAAATGGTATTGGTGCTTTGTAAAATGGCTGTAATAACGCCCTCCATTGCTGTTACCACCTCTGTAAGAGATTCCATTTCCACATTAATCGATTCGAACTTATCCTTTGTGGTATCAATCATTTCGCTTTGTTCCTTAATGGAATTTGCAGAGTGTTCCATACTTTCCACTGCCTTTTCTGCATCCGCATTAAGCACATTTATAATATCCGTAATCTTGTTCGTTGCTTCCTTCGTCTGCTCTGACAGCTGTCTAATCTCATCTGCGACAACTGCAAAGCCTTTTCCTGCTTCTCCTGCTCTTGCAGCCTCAATCGAAGCATTCAGCGCCAACAGATTGGTCTGACTCGAAATACTCAGAATCGTTGCCACAATTCCCTTTACTTCTTCTGCTCTGTTATTCACCTGCTTGGTAGATTCCGCTGCAAGATTACTAGCCTGCTCTACATTCGCAGCCTGTTCCTTTAAACCTGCAACCAGCTTAGCTCCCTCAGCAACCGTTTCCATAGTAAGTCTTGACTTATCGAGCATCTTGGCAGTCTCTTTCTCTGCCACATCCGTATTACTCTGAATCTCCGTACACATCATTGCCTGCTCCTGAATTGCCTCAGCGGAGCTTCCTGTACTGTCCGCAATATTCGACATGGATTCATTATTGCTCTGCACAACCTCAGAAAGCGTATCCAGCTTATCCTTCACTTCATCAAAATGTTTAACAAGATTATCTGCCACCAGAATCATCTTATCCGAAGCATCCTTCTGAACCTGAAGGTTCTCTTCATTAAATGCCGTCAAGGTAATACTTACGTTGTAAACAACACAAATAACAATAACAACAATAATAAAATTAAATAACATATCACCTGCTGCCGCATTGCCAGTCACAAACATCACTATGATATGAATAATGTTACCAACTATCGAAATCGCTCCACCATAATACAAGAATCTCACATTCAGATAAATAGTACTTGCTGCCATTAGTGGAAGTGCATAGGCATATACCGTAGCTGTATCACTCAACAAGAGATAGATAAAATAAACGCCCGCTGCTGTTCCAAGCAAACCAATTGCACGCTGCTTCCCCTTTAACTCAGCCTTCATCACATATCCCAAAATAAAAATTCCGATTATCGAAACAATTACCATGATAATATTTGGTATTGTAATTCCCAGCATCAGTTTTAGGATAGTCACTCCCGTCATAATAACCAACTGTAATAATACTACCGGATATACCTTCCGATTGGCTCGATCATATTGTGATTCTGTCATGATACATTACCTCCATCTTCAAAATACCTATATAATATAATTTTACTCTCATTATCAGTCATTTTCAATATTTTTCTGTCAATATTCATTCTCGCTTTTATTTGATTTTTTTTGCAAAAAGTAGTTGACATTTTCTGTAATAACGTGTATATTAAACAAGTCGGTTGCGTTAGTAACTGTCATTACTGAATGTGGGGTCTTAGCTCAGCTGGGAGAGCATCTGCCTTACAAGCAGAGGGTCACAGGTTCGAGCCCTGTAGGCCCCATCACATTCCTTTAATTTAATATGGCGAGATGGCTCAACTGGCTAGAGCATTCGGTTCATACCCGGAGGGTTGAGGGTTCGAGTCCCCCTCTCGCTACTAAAGCTTCTAGGAAACTAGAAGTTTTTTTATTTTAAGGATAAGGATAATCCTTCACTTTGATAAAACAAATAATAAATAAGCGAGTTGTGACCCTGTAAGTATACAACTCGCTTTCTTAATTTTAAAATTTCTTCCATTGTTTTATCAATAGTGGAACTTCAGCAAGCAACATAGCTAGCCACCCACACAGATAAGAAAAATCTCCTATCACATTCAACACTGAGCTTATCGCAAGAAAATATAACGGCGTTCTACTGTCTCCCAATACTCTTAATACACTGGCATAAAAATTGTAAATAAAAGTAAAAGCAAGCCCCATTAAAACAATTCTCAAATACCCTATTGCAATCTTCATGACACTTTCATCAGCCTGCATGATTGTAAGCAAGACCGGCGCAAGAATAATCGCTAGTATTGTAATTATGACAGAAAAAAGAAGCCCTCCTATCATGCTAGAACTAATCTGCCTATGAAGTTTCTCATAATCCTTTGCTCCATATAACATCCCCATGAGAACTCCTGCTCCCATGCATAAGCCACTGATAAAAAGAATAATAAGTGTTACTAGGGATTACTAGTTCCTACTGCTGCTAGCGCTTCTTCACCTACAAATTTACCAACGATAATGCTGTCTACTGCATTATATAATAACTGAAAAATATTACCCATTACTAATGGAATTGAAAATGAAATCAGTAACGGTGTAATCTTTCCCGTTGTCATATCTTTTGCCATAATTACCTTCTTCCCTATTGAAGTAATAAATAGAAATATTCTTTTTCCAAAATCGAATCCTCAAAATTCTCTTCCCAATACTCTGCCATTCCATCTGTGTTATGGCCTATCATACGAATAAACAATGACACATAATTATGAAGCATCTCATGAGAAATACGCTCTCCTGACATTTCCTGCTGCATAAATACCGTAATTCTTGTCATGACATATTCCATCATGATACTTTGGAAGGCTTCCGTTAAGTACACCAAATCTTCGCTGATGCAATCTGCAAAAATTTCTGATACCAATACATTCTCCCAATAGGTATCGTACTTCTCCCAGTCCTCTTTAAAACACTTCCAGTCAGAAAGCAGCTTTGCAAGGAAATTCCTATCAGAATCTGCCCGCTCTACAAAATCCGCCAGTTCCTTGAGATATGGGCGATACATTTCCTCTTCCTTGTAAAAGACCGTCACATCAAGCCATGTCTCACAGACCTCTACAAAGGCTTCCCCCTCATCAAAGGTCATATTCTGCCACATAGCAATCGTATCTAAGAGATTTTCCTTATCCTGATATACTGCAATACAGTCGTAGACATCATCTTCCCATTCACAGGCAAGACATTCATGTAACAACGAGAACGACAGTATCAGCCTTTCCTCCAGTGTATATTCTCTTTTCTGCATTAACTCAATAACGGCATTTCTGACCCGATATTCCATAGGAAAATCTTGGTTATCTCTGCATTTTTCAGGAATCGCAAGAATCGGTGCAGTCTCTAGATTCTTTATCAACTCTAATACAGCCGGACACGCCCCTGACATCGAGTATTCATCCATCATAACCGATTCGTCGTTCCCCTCATCCTCAGACAAAATCGTAATCTGATTATGCTTTCTCGGGAAGCTTGCACAGGTATCCGATAAATACTCATCACCATGTCTTTTTACAATCTCACATAAGCCCTTTTCGTCCAACATAACACATGCCTTGCAGGAATCTGCTTTCATGTGATAAACAGAGTCTCCATCCTCTTTCTTATAAGTTACCTGCTCACACAAATAGGAAGTCTCTTCCTGAGACTTCCATTTTTCATAAACACCACCATCTGCTCGAATCGCCCAGCCTCTACAACAGGTCATTGGGCATTTATCTGCTATGCAGTGAAATTCATCATATATCCTAGTCTTAATCATGATCCTTTTCTTTCTTCATTGTCAGCATTTATCTAGCAATCTTTTCTTCGTCAATATCATCACCTATGCTGTTTTCCATTTCCTCAATTTCTAACAGCTCCTTTTGTGCTTTCTGATCATCTGCAATGGCACGAAGAATTCGATTAATGTCCTCTGGCGTAAACATAGTTATCGCATTTTGAAGTTCTGAGAAATTATTTCGATTCACCATCAGTCTTCCACCATTTTCTAGCTCTATCGAAATAACATTTTTACGGTCATTCATATCTCCAAGGCAAATCGCCTGATTCACCTCATCACATACAAAAATAACCCCATTGTATTCAATCACACCATCTTTCGCAAGATGACTATAAGGAACATTTGATTCCTTATAAGTTCCATTCAACTTTTCTGCTAATACAGAAGAGAATGAATCTTCCTCTTCTTTTTTTATACTTTGCATCCCCTGTTGACCATTGAAACTGCTTACTAAATCACTTCTGGAAATCTGAAACATATCATTCGCCTGACAAATGCCCATATACATAAAAACCCCTCCTGCTGACTTAATATACTATTTGGATTTTATTACCTTACATACTTAGTATATATATCGTCAACAGGAGGATTATTGTTAACCTACATCATTACTATTTACAGCAACACCTTTTCATTACATACGTTCTGGAACCTTAAAGCCAAGCAAGTAAGCACATGTTTCCAAAACATCTCTTGTTAATGTAAGAAGTGCAATCCAGCCTGCCTTCTTTGCCTCATCCTCTTCTGTGAGAATCTTTGTCTCATGATAGAAATGATTGAATGCATTAGCAAGATCATAAATGTAAGAACATACCTTATGCGGTGCTGTTTCTTCATAAGCTGCTTCCATGCTGGTATTGAACTTAGCAAGCTCCATCATAAGCTGCTTTTCACTCTGATTTACCGGAGTCTGAATGGCAGCTGCTTCCACATTTCCGCCATTTTCCATATACTTATTCAAGATAGACTTGATACGAACCGTTGTATATAAGATATATGGACCTGTATCTCCTTCAAAGGAAGTAAATCTGTCAATATCAAAGATATAATCCTTGCTTGCCTGATTGGATAAATCGCCATATTTTAATGCAGACAAACCGACAATCTTAGCTGTCTCTCTAGCCTCTGCCTCTTCTACGTCACGGTTCTCGATAATCTTCTTGAACATTTCTTCATTGATTTCCTTAATGAGATTTTCAAGACGCATAACGCCACCCTCACGGGTCTTGAACGGCTTGCCATCCTTGCCATTCATGGTACCAAAGCCTAGGAACTTCATTTCGGTATCTTCATTTACCAGCTTAGTCTTTCTTGCGCAGCGGAATACCTGGTCAAAATAAAGCTCCTGACGCTTGTCTACTACATAAATCAATTCATCCGGCTTATTCTGCTCCATACGCATCATAATCGTAGCAAGGTCTGTTGTATTATAAAGAGCCGCACCGTCTGACTTCAAAATCATACATGGTGGCACTTCCTTCGTATCTGTCTCTTCCTTAACATCAACAACAAGAGCTCCATCGCTAAGATAAGCGTAGCCCTCTTTCTTCATATAATCAACCATGCCCGGAATCAAGTCATGAACCGCAGATTCACCATTCCAAAGGTCAAACTCTACATTTAAGTTCTCATAGTTCTTTTTCAAATCTGTTACCGATACTGCAATAATGTGATTCCATAACGCTCGATATCCTCTTACTCCACTCTGAAGCTTGAAGGTACATGCCATCGCATTTTCTTTATATCCATTATCTTCCTTAGAACGCTTGCTTGCAAAAGGATAGATTTCTTCTAATTCTGAAATGGTAAATGGTGGCTCTTCCGGATATTCTCCTGTATAGCTTTCATCAAAATATACCAGCTCAGGTTTTCTAATTTTTAACTCATTCATAATGAGTCCCATAGGCTGTCCCCAGTCCCCAAGATGGATATCACCAGTCACATTATGTCCCATATATCTTGCAATTCTCTTTACACTCTCACCGATAACAGCGGAACGAAGATGTCCAACATGCAAAGGCTTTGCTACGTTTGGTCCACCGTAATCAATGACTATTTCGCGAGCTTTCTCCGGCTCTTCTACACCAAACTTTTCTGCTGCTCGCATTTCCTTAATGTATTCACCAACAAATGCATTCTCTAAGGTAAGATTTAAAAATCCCGGTGCAACTGCTTCTACCTTAGAAAACACCTTGCTTCCCTCAAGCTTTGTAGCAACATCATTTGCAATCATAATCGGTGCTTTCTTATACTGTTTTGCACCAGCCATAGCACCATTACACTGATATTCACACAGGTCAGGTCTGTTTGAAATCGTAACCTTTCCTAATTCACGGTCATACCCTGCTGCCTCAAATGCGTTTTTCATTTCTTCGGAAATACATTCCAGAATTTTTTTCATTCCTTATACCTCATTTCTATTTCTAAATCCACAAAACTATGGAAAACATACCTTTTCCTATCATAATGTTTTTTTCCTTGCTGTGCAATAGGTTTTACAGATTTTCATCCTGATTCTTTTCCTGTTTTATACGCTCTCTTTCCTGTATAGAATAAATGCATCCACAATAATCCTGACGATACAGGTCATACTCTGCAGATAATTCAATAGAACGCTTATACCCATTTTTCTTCTTAAAATCAGACACCAGCCAAGGTATCTGATATTCTAAGGAAAGTCGTTCACCTATCTCATTTAACTTCTGCGCATTTTTTAACGGACTAATCGTAAGTGTTGTAGAAAAATAGTCATATTGTCCTTCCTGTGCTAGAATTGCAGTTTTCAGAAGACGCAGCTCATAACAGGCAAAGCAACGCTCGCCACCCTCAGGACACTGCTCTAGCCCCTTTGCAATCTCATAAAATGTTGCAGGCTCATAGTCCCCCTCGATTACATCGATCTCATAGCCTTTTCCTTCTAAAGCATTGTATTTTGCAATTAAACGTTTCTGCTCCTCAACACGCTTTCGATATTCCGGCTCCATGGAGATATTGGGATTATAATAGAATACCGTGATTCTGAAATATTGTCTTAGATATTCGAGGACATAGCTGCTGCATGGTGCACAACAGCTATGTAATAATAAGCGCTGTCCTTTCTCGCTTTCATCTTTGGTTATTTGCTCCAAAATCTTATCTAGTTCTTTTTGGTAATTGCGTGTGTTGTTACCTTTTGCTTGTTGTATCATAAAAAGTCTCCTCATTCTTTCTATTCCACTAACACTCTTGAAATAAGCCTTCGAAACGACTCTTCAAAGCGTTCATCATCATCCTTTGTTCTTTTCTTCGGTCTCTTTAAATGATTCTTGGAAGATGCTCTTCTTGCCACTTTTGCCATGTGCCGTTCCATAAGTAATTGGTCTATGTTCTCATTCGTATACCAACGTCCTGACTGATGGATGCCAAAACAGCCTTTCCCAAGAGCCATTGCCGCAACTCCATAATCCTGCGTCACAACAATATCGCCACGCTTTGCCAGATTGATAAGAGCAAAATCAACAGCATCCGCACCCGCTCCAATGATCTTAATCTCACTATAATCCGACTGTAGCACATGATTCGTATCACATAAAAGGCATACTTCTATCTCTTTTTCTTTTGCTACTTTTTCTACAATTCTTACTACTGGACATGCATCGGCATCGACGAATATTTTCATAAATAAACTCCTCGCTATCTTATCCTAACTTATACAATATCACTTTTCGTCCCAAATTAGAACTGCTCATCTTTCACATTACGAAAAAGAGCAGATACATTTGTACCTGCCCTTATCTATGTTATCCCTTTACACTTGCAAAATAATTCATTCGCTCATCTTATAAATCATTTTCCAATTGTTGTAAGTATATACATCAATCCTCATAAAGTCAATGCATGTATGCATTTTTATACATCTTGTGTCATAATTATAGATAAAAATTCATTTTTAGTATCTTCTACCAAAAGATATCATCTGCCCTTTCATAAAGGTATAACCAGCTTTCGGATTCTTCTCAAAAAACTCCGTTATTTTGATATTTCTACTACAATATTCTTCTGCTTCCTGCGACTAACTCCATACGACACAAACTGCGCAATTAATAAGTATATAAAAACCCCAAAACAGACTCTCGCCCATTTTGAGGTTTTCATCCATACTATTTATTTAAAGTACTCAACACCTGACTCGAAAATCATCATATCCTGTTCGCCATAGATATTCATAGCAACAGCATCATCACGACGTTCTACGTGAGCCATCTTACCAAGACATCTTCCGTCTGGAGAGGTGATACCTTCGATTGCTGCGTAAGAACCGTTTACGTTCCACTCCTCATCCATAGAGAGGTTGCCATCGAAGTCAGCATACTGAGTAGCTACCTGACCGTTAGCAAAGAGCTTGTCAATCCACTCCTTAGGAGCTACAAAACGTCCTTCACCGTGAGAAGCAGGTGTTACATAGGTCTTACCAAGCTCTGCCTTCTGTAACCAAGGAGACTTGTTGGAAACAACCTTTGTATAAACCATCTTAGAGATGTGACGGTTAATGGTATTGAAGGTAAGTGTTGGAGAATCTTCCTTTTGTCCAACGATTTCGCCGTAAGGTACAAGACCAAGCTTGATGATAGCCTGGAATCCGTTACAGATACCTAATGCAAGACCATCTCTCTCATTTAAGAGCTTCATAACAGCTTCCTTCATCTTAGCATTCTGGAATGCAGTAGCGAAGAACTTAGCACTTCCGTCTGGTTCGTCACCGGCTGAGAATCCACCCGGGAACATAATAATCTGTGCCTGGCTGATTGCCTTCTCGAACTCATCAACAGACTCTCTGATATCAGAAGCTGTCATGTTACGGAATACCTTTGTTACAACATTAGCGCCTGCACGCTCAAATGCCTTTGTACTGTCGTACTCACAGTTTGTACCTGGGAATACAGGGATGAATACAGTAGGTTTTGCAATCTTATTCTTGCATACATAAATATCAGAAGCCTTGTACAGCTTTGTTTCAATTGGATCAATAGCCTTTACAGCCTTTGTAGGGAATACCTTCTCAAGCTTGCTTGTCCATGCCTTTAACGCTTCATCCATAGTAACGGTTACATCTTTATATACAAATCCTGCATTTTCTTCTAATACAGTACCAACAACTTCGTAAGCTACACCGCTTGCCTGTAATGCTTCCATACCCTCAGCGGATACTTCTGCGATGATATCACCGATTCTGTTGGTGAACAATGCGTTTGCCTCTAAGTCATTAGAGAACTCAACGCCCATCTTATTACCGAATGCCATCTTAGCAACAGCTGCCATGATACCCTTGGAATCTAATGCATAAGCAGATACGATTGCTTTCTTAGCGATTAATGCGTGAACTGCATCGTAGAGCTTCATAACCTCATCATAAACAGGGATATCGAACTCATCCTTCTTTAATGCAAAGGTAACAAGCTTATTTCCTGCTGCCTTAAGCTCTGGGCTAATAATATCCTGCTTCTTTGCAACATCTACTGCAAAGGAAACTAATGTTGGAGGTACATCAATCTCGTTGAAGGAACCTGACATAGAGTCCTTACCACCGATAGAAGCAAGACCAAATCCCATCTGTGCATCATATGAACCAAGTAATGCTGCAAATGGCTGGCTCCATCTAGCAGGATCTTCTGTCATTCTTCTGAAGTACTCCTGGAAGGTTAATCGAATCTTAGAGTAATCACCACCGTTTGCAACGATTCTGGAAATAGACTCTGTTACTGCATAAACTGCTCCATGATATGGACTCCATGTAGAAAGATATGGATCAAATCCATAGCTCATCATCGTTACAACATCTGTCTTACCCTTAAGAACAGGAAGCTTTGCAACCATTGCCTGAGTTTCTGTTAACTGATACTTTCCACCATAAGGCATAAATACACTGCCTGCACCGATAGAAGAGTCGAACTTCTCTACAAGTCCCTTCTGAGAACATACATTTAGGTCATTTAATTCTGCAAGAACGGCTGCCTTCACATCACCCTCATTCAGAGCATCTTCAACCTTCTCGATTGCAATCTTATTGAAATAATTATCTTCCTTAACAGGAGTATCTACATAGACAGAGGTCTCCTGATGAGCACCATTTGTATCAAGGAATGCTCTGGATAAGTTAACAATTTCTGTACCTCTCCACTTAAGAACAAGTCTTGGCTCTTCTGTAACAACAGCAACCTCAACTGCCTCAAGGTTCTCTTCTGCTGCGTAGCCAAGGAATTCCTGAACATCCTTAGGGTCTACAACAACTGCCATTCTTTCCTGTGACTCAGAAATAGCAAGCTCTGTACCGTCAAGACCTGCATACTTCTTTGGCACCTTGTCCATATCTACAACGAGACCATCAGCAAGCTCACCGATAGCAACGGAAACACCGCCTGCACCGAAGTCATTACACTTCTTGATTAACTTACTAACTTCTTCTCTTCTGAATAATCTCTGAATCTTACGCTCTGTAGGTGCATTACCCTTCTGAACCTCAGCACCACAGGTCTCAATAGAAGCCTCTGTATGTACCTTAGAAGAACCTGTAGCACCGCCACAGCCGTCACGTCCTGTACGACCACCTAAAAGGATAATGATATCGCCCGGATCGGAATCCTCACGGATAACACTTGCTCTAGGCGCTGCACCCATAACAGCACCGATTTCCATTCTCTTAGCAACGTAGTTTGGATGATAGATTTCCTTAACGTATCCTGTTGCAAGACCAATCTGGTTACCATAGGAAGAATATCCATCAGCAGCACCACGAACAAGCTTCTTCTGTGAAAGCTTACCCTTCATAGTCTCTTCTACCGGAACAGTAGGATCAGCTGCACCTGTTACACGCATAGCCTGATATACATAGGTACGTCCTGACAATGGATCACGGATAGCACCACCAAGACATGTTGCAGCACCACCGAAAGGCTCGATTTCTGTAGGATGGTTATGAGTCTCATTCTTGAAGTTAACAAGCCACTCTTCTGTAATAACACCCTTTCCATCTTCCTTATCAATTTCAACAGGAACAACAATAGAGCATGCATTGATTTCGTTAGAAACTTCCTTATCATTAAGCTTTCCATCTTTTTCAAGCTTACGCATAGCCATAAGAGCAAGATCCATCAGACAAACATACTTGTCCTTTCTTCCTCGGAAAATCTCTTCTCTTGTCTCTAAATAATTCTTATAAGTAGTCTTGATAGGCTCTGTATAGTAACCATCTTCAAATGCAACATCCTTTAATTCTGTAGAGAATGTTGTATGACGGCAGTGATCAGACCAGTATGTATCAAGCACTCTGATTTCTGTGATGGAAGGATCTCTCTTCTCTTCATTCTTGAAGTAGTTCTGAATATGCTGGAAATCCTTAAAGGTCATAGCAAGACCAAAAGAATCATAAAGTTCCTTTAAATCTGCCTCAGTCTTATCTACAAATCCCTCAACAATGGCAACATCATCCGGCTCCTCAAACTTTGTAACCAAAGTCTCAGGCTTAACCATATCTGTCTCTCTGGAATCAACTGGGTTGATACAGTAAGACTTTATCTTCATGAACTCATCATCGGAAATATTACCAATTAAAAGATAAGTAACTGCTGTCTTAATAATCGGCTCTTCATCTTCCTTCAAGAATCTTACACACTGTACCGCAGAGTCTGCTCTCTGGTCATACTGTCCAGGAAGGAATTCCACAGAAAAGCACTTTCCGTTTTCAGGAATGTCAAATGTCTCATGGAAAAGAACATCTACAGGTGGCTCTGAAAATACACAATTACAAGCCTTCTCAAAGGTTGCGTCAGATAAATTCTCCACATCATAACGAATGAAGATTCTTACCTTCTCTAAACCGGAAATACCAAGGTATCCCTTAATATCTTCTTCCAGCTCTCTTGCCTTAACAGCAAAGGAATCTTTTTTTTCTACGTAAATACGTTTTACATTTCCCATCTAATGAGTCCTCCGTAAATCTAATAATAAGATTATTATATCGTTTTTATGACTTTTTTCAACCGTCTAAATATACGAAAAAAAGCATAAAATCGACCTTTGTATCTACAAATTACTTTTTAAATCACTTTTTCTATGCTAAAATACCCCTATATGTGTTATCGAAAGGGGGAAAAGTCTTTCTATGGAAGACCAGAAATTTGCATTATTAATTGACAGTGATAACATCAGTGCTGACTATATCAAGATTATTTTACAAGAATTATCTAAGTACGGCACGATTACCTATAAACGAATCTACGGGGACTGGACACGTTCCACATCGAATAAATGGAAGGATGTTCTGCTTGCCAACTCTATCAATCCAGTTCAACAGTATAGCTATACAACCGGGAAAAACGCAACCGATTCAGCGATGATTATTGATGCTATGGATATTTTATATTCCGGACACGTAACCGGTTTCTGCCTTGCGTCCAGTGACAGCGACTTTACACGTCTTGCCATGCGTTTACGTGAATCTGGTATGTACGTCATCGGTATGGGTGAGCGAAAGACACCGGAGCCGTTCCGCTCTGCCTGTGAAAAGTTTGTATTACTTGACCTAGTTTCTAATGTGGATACACCTGCAAAGAATGCTCAGAAGGTTTCAGCGGTAGCAGCAACTGATGCCCTGACTCCATTATCAGAAATCGAGCAGGCTCTTGTAAAAATCATTACAGACAACGGAAACGATGGAACTTCTATGGATATTGGTGAACTTGGAAGCAGACTTTCGAAGATGTATCCATCTTTCGATGTGCGAAATTATGAATACACGAAATTTTCCAAGTTCTTAGAAGCTGCTGAATTTAAGAAGTCTATTTCTTTAAAATATACAGAAACAACAGTTACAGCATTTTTGCTAGATGCAGACATTACCTTAGAGGACATTCACAATGAGGTTCTTGCCATCCTAAAGCAAACAGAAAAGCATTCCATGAATGTCGGAGAATTAAATCAGAAGCTATGCAAGAAATTTCCAGAGTTCAATATCTCCAATTATGGCTATGCCAAGCTATCTAAAATGCTCGGTGATTTCAAAGAATGTAAGCTGAGCAATTTCGGAAAAATTATTACCTTAAAACAGTAAAAATATGTTTTATAATCATGAAAAAGGGATGTATCCACATACATCCCTTTTTAACACCACTTATTCCACTGCCAGTCCAAGTGTTCCTAATACATATTCTATTTCCTGGTTAATCTCCGTTTCTGTAATATCTCCTGTCTGCGCAGCAATACGCAAACCATCCATTACATACACAATATTTTTTGCAGCCACAGCCGGATTCTCACATACCATCCATTCCTCAGCAACACCATCTGCAATGAGCTTCTCAAGACCTGCTAACGTTTCTTCCCTAGTAGTTTTCGTCGCGTTTTTCTGTTCAAACAGATATTCAAAGGTTGCCGCTACCAGACTATCCTGTTGCAAAATAGTCTTCTTCTGCGCTTCCAAATATGCAAGCAACGTCTCTCCCGGTGTCAATCCATCCTCACACACAGCCGCTAGAATATCCTTATCCACATGCTCCTCCTGCAATACTGCCTCAAAAAGCGATCTCGTATCCGAAAAGTAAAGATACAAACCTCCACGGCTAATGTCACATGCCTCAACAATATCCTTCATCGTTACCTTTCTATAACCATTTTTACAGAATACCTCTTTAGCTCTCTCTACAATATATTTTTTCTTCTGTACCGACTTGTTTCCCATCCTTCGTTACCATGCCTTTCCATATCAAGCCAATTTATGCATCACACTTCTCACCCTGAAACTGTTCTATCAATTCTTTCATCTTCAAAAGAACTGCTAAAAACACTCCATTTTTCACGCCTTCAGACCAAAAAGCACCCTTTACTTCTCCCTTTAACACATATTTTGATAAAATGTCACCAAGCGCTTTCATATCCTGCAAGGTACTGCCTTCAATAAACTCATGCTCATCCTTTGCAGTATTGAGACGATACTGTGAAAAAGTATATACATAATTACGATTCATAAATACCGTCGTTTTTGCTTCACGTACAAAGCTTAATAACGTAGAATCATAAACAGGAACAGGCATTGAAGTCTCTTCTATTCCTTCCCCTTTATAAATATCTGATGTATTCTGACCATTCATCTTTTCCAGCCAGCTCACATATCTTAACAATTTTATCACGTCATCCTTATATACAATTACTACTTCCTCATTCGACAATTTTTCATTTTTTAGCATACAGTCACACCCTCTCTACACGACATTCTTATTTATATTGTAACATGTCTGTCAGAAAAGTACACACATTTTTTGCTTGAGATATTGTTTTTCGGATATTATAATATATGTCTATTCAGAGCCAAGCAAATAGACTTCATTTCGAGATTGGCTCTGAATAATTATCATAATTTACAGAATGGAGAAATCATTATGACAGCTCAGTCTTTTTTTATAACCTTAGCACGTATTATCTTGAAGCCTTTATCTTTTGTTCCTGCATTAGTTATTATGTACTGCATCTATTCCTTCTCCGCACAGGATGGAACAACCAGTTCACAGCTAAGTCTTTCCGTTTCTCATAAGGTCATTCATGTGGTAGACCGCGTATTTGATTTTGGTTTAACCGAAGAACAAGTTGATAAAGGTGTCGAAAGAATACATTATTATATCCGCAAAACAGCACACTTTACGGAATATTTCATATTAGCGGTTGCTATCTCTCTTCCTCTATATGTATACGGTATTCGGGGAATATGGCTTATGCTCACTTCCTTAATTCTATGTATCGGCTTTGCCTGTCTCGATGAGTACCATCAGCTGTTCGTTTCCGGACGCGGAGCCTCGAAGAAAGACGTATTGATTGACACTTTTGGTTCTCTTACCGGAATTGTATTTACAAGAATTATTGGGTATATTTCGCGTAAATCTTTCTTTGAGCCCATCTTTAAAAAACGTTGCTTTTAATCAATATAGTTTTATTTTAACGCAATATAGTTATATACAAATTTTAATATACAGTGTATTATAAATACATGTTTAGCAGAGATGCTAGACTTGCTAATTAGCAATTCCGGAAGAATTCCCCTTTTACACAAACAGGAAGCCTGATTTTATCAGGCTTCTTTGTTTTTATGTAATAGGAAATTGCTATATAAAAAAGATTAACGTCTACAAGTAAGCTTGTTTCTGTTAATCTTTTTTATTATCTTTATTACAAATCAAGTACCAATCATTAAATGGTCTTAATTAATGTATCAAACGCTTCCAGAGTTACCGTTTCTACACCATACTCCGTCTTAACAGTCGTCTCCTGTGTCTTCTCTGAATTATTGATTACTACTAAGGTTCTGCTCTCTGGATAGAATGCACATTCCATATCAGGATTATCTGTGAGATAATATCCATCTGTTGCTTCCTTACCAGCTTCCAGAATCAGATTTAACAGCATCTTGGTATTTGCATTATTTACTTCGAAGGAAGACATGTAGATTCCCTGTCCCTTACCAAATGCATTCTTAGTAAGCAATGGATTATTACCATTTGCAACAAGTACCTGTGCCTTACCATCTGTTAAATGACACTTCTGCTTCTCTGATACAAAGGAATCCTTAACCATTACCGCCTTTGCTGCTTCTTCATCTACTTCAAAGCTCCATTGACCATGACATACTCTGTCAACAATATCCTTATCAACACCAAGAACATGTGCCATTCTGAAGTAAGAATCATATCCAGCAACCGCAGATGGCTCATTTACACCGATAAACGTTCCACCTTCGTATACCCACTTTGTCAGAGCTTCTACTAAGTCAGCATCCTTCCATGCATCGCCACCGCTCCATGCACTTGTTGCTGCTCCGGCATTAATAATAACATCAACATGCTCTAAAGCACCATTCTTCACATCTTCGAAGTTTAAGAAGCTTACTTCTACTGGAAGTCCACTCAATGCTTCATTGATATGAATCAGCTCATGCATATATGTCTCATGGAAATGACCAGAAAGTGTCCATGAACGTAAGCTTCCCCAATAATGAAGAACACCAACCTTCGTCTTACAGCAATATGGATTACCTGCCTTATGAAGTACCTTTAAGGTTCTGAATTCATCGGAAATCTTTGCAATATAATCTACAAAATCAGGGAAATCCTGCACAAGATGCAGATATCCACCAAGTCCGATTCTATCAATTGGTGCTCTAAGAAGAGCTCTTCTTACACTATTCCAATATTTCTTTGCATCTAAGGTTGGATTACCACCCTCCATAAAGGTTGGCGCTCCACCAAGTCCTACCGGGAACAGATATGGATGTAATCTTAACTCATGCGTTTCTACATCAACACCGGAACAAAGTCTTGCTTCGTAACCAGAGAATACACACTTAATCAATCCATCAAAACCAAATTCCTTGAACTCTGGCTTATACGGCTCGATTCCTACCCAACTGTCATCATAGAATACATATGCCTTCTTGCCATATTTATGTACGATGTCAATCAATTCCTTACCAAAATCAATAACAAAACGATTGATGAAATTCATCCAATCTGTTTTCTTCTGATTTCCAGGCATATGAGTTACATGAAGCTTACCCTGATTAATAAAATCTTCTGCCGTAAGCTCATATCCATATTTTTCTGCAAAATCATCCAACATCTTTGGACTTACAGTAAAATCATAAGAAGCCCAGTCAGAATATAAGTGTCTGTTCTTCTCACTACTTCCCCAAATCCATACAAAGTTATAGAACATAGAGGTAAAACGAACAACTGTTGTTGTCGGGTGTGTCTCACACCAGTTTACCATCCAATCCTTCAAATACTCTCTTGTCTCAGAGTAAACTGGATCGATCTGCATAATATGCTCTTTATCCCAATTATTGGTTGTATGGTTATACATGGAAATCTCTTCCCAAATACGATAAGCCAAAAAGCTTACTGTATAATTGTGCCATGGAGTAATTCCAGCTACATGTACCGTCTGAGAGCACTCGTCATAGCTCCATTTCGCTCTATCAACCAACTCATCTGTGGTTCTGTCATAAACCTGCCAATACTTTAAAGAAGCATTGCTGCTGTTTACTCTAAACTGCTCATCAAAAAAGTCCTCCATTAATGCAATATCTATGCTATCGCAAGCTGCAACCTTAGGAGCTGTCATCAAGAATGTCTGCTGAAGTTTATCAAGGTTCTTCTTAGCCCATTCATTATGATCTCTGATAATACAAATCGTAGAATAAATACCATAACCAGCATTTGTAATCTCATCTGAAAGAACAGTACCATCACTATCACGGATTACATCTGCTCCCCATTTATCTGCCAACTCTAATGTCAGTTTCTCAAAACCTGCCTCACCAGGCAACGTAAAACTACCTTTTTCCACTTTCATTTTGCCTCCCTATCGCCAAATATCTATTGGCTTTATGATACTTCATGCCATTCCAGCGTATCCACACGCTCCTTTAATGCGCCTGCTAATCTGGAATAAGCATCCAATTTCGCCCTCTGAAACATACTCTTATATTCACGCACAATCAGTCCCGCCAGACCAAAAGCCGTGTCTTCACTATGTTTTTGAATATCCACTACCGGAACATGATAGCGCACACCAAGCTCTCTGCATATATCAGAATCTGCTTTCACACACTCAAGCATTACTCCCTGCTTTCCTTTCTCTGCCGGTGTCACCAGAATCGGGTGAGCTCCTCGTGCTCTTGTCTCATCTATATATCGTAACAAGCTGTCACGATAAGAAGCATTCGACGCATCATCAGGCACCTTTTCTTCCTCTCTCGAAAATTGAAGCATCAGATAATCTCCAATTTTCAAATGAGCCTGAATTAGTGCATAGTGTCCTTCTGTCTGAAACACACACATCGACATACCTGCATTCACATGATCAGAAACAGCCACGCCTTTTTCCACAAAGGCCGGAAATATTCTGCCCCATTCCATTAACGAAACCTCTACGTCCTGTTGCTCTGTCAGCGATTGTTTGGTAACCCCGGCATCCCCTACCGCATATAAGGTAGGACATTTTGCCTGTTTTATGGTTATCCGATGCAGCTCCAGTTCTTCACCATGAATTCTGATATCAACACTGCGCTTCTCATATAAACATTTCATACCCTCAGGAATCACATCACATACATTTAACGAAAAGCTTCCATTTATTGTCTCTCTGCCTATCATATCATGCTTATATACAAGCTTTCCGGTATCGGTATAAACTACAACTGTTCCACTTCCGGTCAGTTCCATACCAATCTCATAATTTCCGATTCTTGGAACCTCTTCCCGGAAGCGAATCTCCTCTACCAGACAATCTGTATTCACTTTTTCATCCGTTTTTGAAAATACAAATGTCCTAGAATACATTTTTACAGCGCACCATCTTTCTCCGTCTGATTAGCAATCAAAAGCTGAGAGAAGAAAGCAAGTGCAAGTCCTTGTCCCCAACCCTGAATCCAATCTCTTGATATATTTCTGTATCCGTCTCTGTCATTCATAACTGCTGTACCACCGGATACATTTAGAACTCTTCCATCCTCACTGATATTAGCAAGTAATCCCTTAATTGATTTATTGATATATTTTGTATGTAAAGGATTGCCTCTTGTAACCATTGCCGCTGCAATACCTGCTGAAGCAGAGATTTCTTCATAAGAGCCTTCATCATCCAGAATCGTTCTCCATAATCCATTGTCAGTCTGTACAAGCTTCAATGCCGCAAGCTGCTCATTTAAAGAACCCGCAACATCCATAAACTTAGGATACAGATAACACTGTGGCAGAATTCCTCCTACCTGTGACATCGTAAATGCAGCCCATGCATTGGCACGTCCCCAGTAAAAACCTGACATATGATCCTTATTGATATTATTATATCCATGATAATAAAAACCTGTATTCGCATCCTGAAGATACTTGATATGCCAGTAATACTGATTTAACGCATCCTCAATCAGTTCTTCATCCTTTAATTCAACACCCACTCTTAACAGGAAGAATGCTGCCATAAATAAAGTATCTGCCCAACACTGCTCTGGAAAATCATTGTTTGCAGAAACAGTATGCTGTAATACACTATCACCAAAACGAAGTGCATCATTTCGGATATAGTTAATCTTGCTCATTACAAGATCCCAATATTTCTGCTCTCCTGTTGCCTTATAAAGAGAAACAAGGCAATGTCCCATAGCACAGGCATTTACTGTCCATACACTTGGAAGTCCCAGCTCAATTAGTTCATCCACTCTATCCTTTAAGAGCTTTAAATACTCTTCATTTCCAGTCTTTTCGTAAGCATCTGCAATACCATAATAAGCAACACCACATGGCCAATCCCATGTAAGATCCATCTTCATGGTTCTCTTTACAATTTTATCAATAGTTTCCAGTATCTCTTTCTCATCGAACTCAAGTTTTAACATAATAAGTTCCTCCTCACATGAATACTTTTTATACATTAACATTTTTGTTTCGTAAAAGTGAACTTCAGCACGAATAGTAGTCCCTTACGCACGAATTGCATCACTTCACTTTACTTTCGTAAAAATTTTATAGAGTCCATAAAACTCTTAAGAAAATAATGTGAAACACTTCTTTTTAAAACAGTCCCCCAGCCAAGCCGGGGGACTGTTTTAAATTAGCATTTATGCTATTAATATCATCTCAATTACTGAAGACGAGTTGTTAAACCATCATTTAACTTCTCAAGTCTCTCATCGATAACTGCCTGATATCCCATATCTAAGTATTCCTGACTTAATGTGTCATATAATGCGTCGAACTCTTCTTCTGAACACATTGTTAACTCATCACGATACTGAGGATATACTTCTTCCTTAAGAGATGTACCATACTCTGTTACTGCATCGATAGCTGCTGCGAACAGACAGTCACTGTTTGCATATCCAGCATTGTAAAGAGCAAGCTGACCATAGTAGTTATCAAGAATATCCTGAGTAAAGTCTTCTGGAAGTCCCTGTGGAGCGATTGCTGCAACGTCCTGCTCTACGTTACCAAATGACTTAGAAGCTGTTACAAGCATCCAGTAGTCAACGTTGTTGTTGTGTCCCTGCTGCTCTGCAAGACCAGACTGATCACCAACAGCTACAGGATTTCCATCCTCACCTACAGTATAGTTAACGCCTTCAAGACCCCATGTCATTGTGAATAAGTTCTCTTCCTGTGCTAACCACTCTAAGTACATCATAGCAGCCTTCATTTCGTCTTCTGTTGCATCGTTAGCGAAACCAACCATTGCACCGAATACGTTGTTAGGTCTGTAAGAGTTAGAAACTCCCCATGTCTCATCATATGTGAACTCACCGCTACATACGATTACACCAAGATCTCCATCTGGATTCTTCTCATAGAATGAGTTAAGTACGTTCATAGTAGAAGATACATAACCAGACCACTGGAATGCATTACCATTAATGAAGTCAGCTTCTACTTCAGATGCATCTCTTAAGTAGTACTCTGGATTGATAATGCCATTATTGTAGTAGTAGTTCTGAAGCTTTAATAAGTTCTTCTGTGCTTCTGTAGAAAGAGCTGGAATCTGGTAATCACCAGTTGTAGCCCATGTAGTCTCATCCTGTGGATAGCTTCTGTAGCTGTAGTTCTGGTCAGCACCTGCACCGGAAACCTTAGAACCACTAAGCGGTTACTGATGTCCATTCTCGATTAACTTAAGATATAATTCATTTAACTCTGTCTGAGTCTGTGGATACTCTGTGAATCCAGCTTCCTTTAACCAGTCTTCACGATACCATGTAACGAAAGCATAGTTTGTGTTACCATATGGTCTCTGACCAAGTAATAAATAGTCATCTCCACCTAACTGCGTATAGCCTGTTAAGCCGTTAGCTTCCATATTTGCCCAATATGTAGGAGCAACCTGCTTGAATGTTTCGATATCGTATGGCTGAAGATATCCATCTGCCTGCCATGTAGCTAATTTGTCATAGTCGTACTCAGCACAGATAGTAGGTAAATCCTGAGCTGCTGCTAATAAAGAGTAATCTGTCATAACGTCAGAACGTGTAATTCCTACATATTCTACAGTAACGTTATACTTGTTACCAAAGTTCTCCTGAACCCAATTTGTCCAGTAGTTGTTCTCAACGTCAGAACATCCATTACCAGAGTCACCACGATCATAAACTGGAATCTGAAGAGTAACGTTCTCTGCGAATGGCTCCCATCCTTCGATACCAGCTACTGCTGGAGCTGCCTCAGCTTCTGTCTCTGCCTTTGGAGCTTCCTCTGCCTTTGTGTCTGCAGCAGGTGCATCTGTCTTTGTATCAGCTGCTGCTGTTTCTGTCTTTGTGTCAGTTGTAGTGTTTGCTGCTTCCTCGCTGCCGCCACATCCTGTCAAAGCTGTCATTGCCATTGCTCCTGTTAATGCAAGAGCCACTGTTTTCTGAAGAGTATTCTTCTTCATAATGAAATCCTCCTTTTTAGTAAAACTTTAATTATATAGTTTTTTAAAGTTCTGTTTTATGTATAACCCGAACGGGCTGATACCGCTATTAACCCTTAACCGCACCAATCATTGTACCCTGTACAAAATACTTCTGTAAGAAAGGATAAATAATGATAATTGGAACAGTTACAAACATAATACTTGCTGCCTGTAATACCTCCGGAGCAGACTGGCTGATACCACCGGTGTCTGCAAGAGAAGCTGTCTGTGCTTCTGATGCAGAAGCAACTAACTGATATAACTTAAACTGAATCAACTTCAACTTTGAATCTCTTGTATAGTACATATTATCAGAATATGCATTCCAACGTCCTACTGCATAGAACAGAGAAAGTGTTGCAATAATCGGCTTTGATAAAGGAATTACAATCTTTCCAAGAATCTGGAAATTTGTTGCACCATCAAGGAATGCTGACTCTTCCAAACTATCAGGAATCGTACTCTGGAAGAAGTTCTTCATAATCAACATATTATATGGTGAATAAATCAAAGGCAGAATCAATACCCATAACGTATCAAGGAGATTCAACTGCTGATATAACAGATACTGTGGAATCAAACCCGCACTAAAGTACATAGGTACCATTAAAATAAATGTGAAAAATGTTTTACCCTTTAATCTCTTCTTAGAAAGCGGATATGCTGCACATGTACATACCAACATACCAAGAACGGTAAATATTAATGTAATAATCACTGAGAAAATCATAGAGTATGTCATAGACTCATCACCAAATACTCTCTGATAAGCTTCCAGTGTAACGTCCTTCGGAATAAAATAAACTTGTTTAGCCATAACTGCCGCATTACCTGAAACAGACTTCGCTGCTACATGCACAAACGGAAGGACACAAGTCAAACACAATATCACGATAACTGCCATCATTACAAAATCACCGATACGGAACTTATTAATGGCTCGTGTACCACCTGCCGCATGTGATTCATCGTTATTATTCTTCTTACCCAACTTGGTCACCTCCTATAACAATCCATCTTCGCCAAGCTTCTTGGCAATCTTATCAGATAAGAGTACTAATATCAGACCAATCAGAGACTGGAACAAACCAACTGCTGTTGCCATACTGAATCGTCCATTTCCAAGACCTTTGTTGTAAATATATACAGCCAACTGGTACTGGAATTCCTTAACCTGAGTATTTTCAAAAGCACTCAGACGCTCTAAGTTACTACCCATTACTCGACCAAGGTTCATAATCAACAGCGTAACAATGGTACTCTTGATACCCGGAAGAGTGATATGCCACATACGTTTCCATCTACCAGCACCGTCAATCATAGCCGCTTCATAAAGCTCGCCATTAATACCAGTGATTGCTGCCAGATACATGATGGTTCCCCATCCCATTGTCTGCCATACATTGATTAACAGATAAGTAACCGCCCAATGCCACTTCTCATTTAAGAAAGGGATACCTTCTTCAATGATTCCTGCATTCATCAATGCGATATTGACCAAACCGGAAGATGGCTTGAACATGGTAAGTGCAACACTACCGATAATCGCCCAAGAAAGGAAATGTGGCAGATACAGGATTGTCTGCGCTGCCTTCTTGAATTTTACATAACGTAACTCATTCAACATCAATGCCAATACAATCGGCATCGGAAATCCAAGCAATAAATCTCCTAAGTTAAAAACAATAGAATTACGCAAAGCACGGATAAAGTCTCTATCCTTAAATATTTTAATAAATGTTTCCATGCCTACCCATTCACTGCCATCATAACCCTTTGCCGGCTTATAATCCATAAATGCAATTCTAAGACCCGGATATGCTGCATAGCTGAATACAACTACCATCACTATCGGGAACAGAAGCAAAAGATATAACTGCCAGTCTCTCTTAAGAGCATTTGCCCAGCTCGTTGTTGTGACAATCTCATTGCCACGTTTTTTTACTTTACTCATTCTTAATGGAACCTCCCAACTATCTATATCATCGTCAATATGTATAGTTTGTTAACTTTTATGAGTATATTATTATACATCTTTAAAACTTTTTCTATTCATGGCACTAAAAATACTATGCAATTCCGACCATTTATGCTATAATCGTTTTTAGAAGTGATATAACTTCTGCATATCAACAAGTGTTTTTTAGCTTTTTAACTGTACATTATGCCCATCAAACCTTGAAATTGTTTTTATTTTTGATAAAATATTTCAATTTCTTCAAGGGTTTATGGCCTTTTTTATCGTATTGTTTTGGTTATTTTTGAGAAATTAGTTATCTTTTCAATTCAGATATCTTATTTTTCTCCGCAAAAATGACCATTTATGTTAATAACATTCGTGATTATTACCAAACAGCTCAGGAGGTTACCTATATGGCAAAGCCAAAAACAAGCGTTGCAGAATACCGCAACTACTATCTACCATTTGATTTTCCGGTACTACTGTTATCCGGTGAACACTGGAAGATTTCTAACGTTCCAAGTAAGAATCTTCATTTTCATAACTGCTTAGAAATAGGAGTATGTCACTCCGAAAGCGGATATATGGAATTCAACGGAAGACAGGAGCGTTTATTTTTCAAAGAAGGAGATATTACCTGTGTTCCACGAAATATCCCACATACAACATACAGCTCACCAAATACCGAGAGTCATTGGTCATACCTGTTTATCGATCCGGGGGAGTTGTTCCGAAATGTATTACCAAGCATGGCAAGAGAATTAGACTTATCCATTTCTGCCTATGAGGAATATAAATACATCTTTAGCCGTGACGAGTATCCTCAGGTTTATCAGCTTACCATGACGATTATTCATGAAATGGAAGAGAAGAAGCCACATTATCAGACCAGTGTTCTTGGACTACTTCTTTCCTTATGTATAGAGCTTCACCGCATCCAAAGTGAAAGCGGTCAGAAGATTACACAGACAGGAAATACTCCCGAAAATGCGATGGTTATTTCTCCGGTACTTGATTATATAGAAGATAACTATGCACAGCAGTTTGATATTAACTACCTTGCGGATATCTGTCGTCTAAGTCCCACCCACTTTAGAAGACTCTTCCACTCCATTATGGGAACGAGTCCTCTGGACTTTGTCAATAACACTAGAATTACCAAGGCTTGTAATTTACTACGAAGCACAGAACATTCTATCTTAGAAATCTCTGAAATGGTTGGTTTCCGTTCGGTATCAAGCTTCAACCGCCATTTCATGGACGTGATGCAGATTACACCACGAAACTATCGTAACGAGACCTTAATCGCCAAGGAAAGTCAGGAAAAGCTCTCTATTATGGAATATAAGGGATGGATGTATCCTGAAAAATAAAGAAATCGGGCAAATGCCCGATTTCTTTATTTTTCTGCTATTTAATCTTCGATAAAATTATACTTTATCCAATTCTTACATAACTCAATCCACTGTGGTATCTGTGGATCAATTTCTTTTAAGGAAGGCACACACGCTGTTTCCTTCGTACCGAGTGAATAGCCATGTCCACCGTTTGGAAATACATGGTATTCAAACTTTACGCCTGCTGCCCTAAGAGCAGAAGCAAAGAACAAGGAATTCTCTAATGGAACTGCGCCATCCTCAAAGGTATGCCACATAAATACAGGCGGCATATTTGCTGTTACCTGATTCTCAAGGCTAAGCTTTGCTTCTAGTTCCTTTCCACTCAAGCCTGTACATTCACAACCTTCTACTGCCTTCTTGCCCACCACATTTTCAAAGGAACCTCTGTGTGCAAACTCTCCAGCAGTAATAACCGGATAAGCCAGAATCAAACCATTAGGCTGATAGCTTTCCTTAGTCACACCTAATTCCTTCTTCATAAGTGTTTCTAACCATTCCTCATGCCAGAAGCATCCCAAACTCGCCACCAAATGTCCTCCGGCAGAAAAGCCTCCTACGATAATCTGATTCGATGCAACCGTTAACTCCTCTGCATGCTCTCTGATATAAGAAACCGAAGCCGCAAGCTCTAACAAATGCTGTGGGAATACAACACCATGCTCCGCAATATCATATCGCAAAACTGCCGCATGACAACCTGCTGTCAGCAGCTGCATGGCAATCGCCTCTCCCTCACGAGGAGATACATGCCCATATCCGCCTCCCGGACAGATTAACACCATTGGACGTTTTCTGTCACCATATACCTCAGGATATTGATCCTGAATATATAAGGTAAGATTTGCCTGCACAGACTGTGCAATCTTTATATCAATCACTTCATATTTCATGAAACAATACCTCGATTAATCCAGATGGAATACATTCTGTAAGTCAATAGAAACGGGACTGTTATCCGGATTCGTCTCCATAATGTCCGCCATAAAATCCCACCACTTGCGGTTAATCGCTGTATCAGCTCCCTTTGCCCAGAGCTCTTCATCCTCGATTTCGATATAGCCGAATAAGGTCAAGGTCTCCTTATCAAGGAAAATAGTATAGTTCTTTCCACCATGTTCATGAATCATGTCCTGCATCTCAGGCCATAACTCATTATGTCTCTTTTCATACTCTGCTTCCTGTCCTGGGAATAATTTCATCTTAAATCCTTTAATCATTGTGTAACCCTCCTATAAATAAATTGTTTATTAGTTATAAAGCACTGGTCTACCCTTTTGCGCCACTGCAATATAAGTTTTTCCTTCATTTAACTGAATCTCGTTTCCAAAGTCATCATAGTAAACAGTTGGTGTATAATCTCCTGTCTTCTGCCATGTGACATGAATGCATTTTCCCTTAGTAAAGAAATAGCCATCCTCTGTGGCATCATAATTTTGGAAATAAAGATATCCGTTCTTGTCAAGCTGACACCACTTTGTATTCTGTACGATGACATTGGCAAAAGCAAGCTGCTGTCCTGTTAACGCATCTACCTGTGGAGCTCCATGAAGTGTCTTATAATATAAGCCATCTGCTGGATTATAGGCCAATGCACTCTTTGTATATGTAAAAATCTGTGATAAATCAATCACATTTGCAGTCTGTGCTGCAACACCATACTGTTCTAAAGTATTGACTCCTTCTGCGAAGGTAAAATTCTTTTGATTATAAAATCCCTCACGGTTAAATAAGGAGTAGCCAAGCTGCGCACATACATTCATAACTCCCTGACCGCTGGTATACGCATTATGTGGTGCCTTCTTATCTGTTGTTCTGAAAAATGCAGCAGCTCCAACAGTACCACCACCTACGCCGTACTGCGCTGAGCCTGAAAGATTATTAATATCCGGCGCTGTAATTCTATCCTTCATATACACTACGCCGCCAAAGTGAACAAGAATCGGATCCCATTCCGTTGCCTCTGGAATATAATAAGCTCTACAGCTTCTGATATTACCAATCTGTGGCAAGCCATGCCAATTATCAATAATAGCAAGCTGTCTGGAAATTTCTCCCTCTTCCATAATCTCATATAAAATCTTGGCATTACCGATTCCATAAGACGGCTGTGCCTTTTTATCTGTCGGCATCATAATAGCAAGTGGTCTTAAAGCTGCCTGTTCTGCCGGTATCCATTCATTTGTATATTTACTTCTTACATATCCCGGCATTTCTTCTGCATGAACACTCATAACAGGAGCAAGACTTCCTCCTACCATTGCAAGCGTCATAGCAAGCGTCGTACCTACCAATGCTAATTTCTTTCCAATTTTCCCTAATTCTTTCTTCTTCATTTTTCCTCCCATTTACGCAATTACATTTTTATCCATTTACATAAATCATTTTACCGTTCCTGCCATCTTTGGTCAATTGTTAAAACCTTCCATTTTGAAACGGATTTATACAGAAAACAACCTTTTATGTTCAAAAACGTATTTTTGCTCTAGCTTTTGGTGCACTTATCTCTTCACCATGATCCATTTTATAATCTCGAATCACTGCCATAAACTGTTCTCCGTATTTCTCGTATTTTGCTTGCGCCACACCGGTAATTGCAAGCATTTCCTCTCTGGTCACCGGAAGATAGCCACTCATTTCCAATAACGTCCTATCCGTAAAAACAACATACGCAGGAACATGCATTTTCCTTGCTGTTTCATTCCTAAGTTCTCGAAGTCTCTCATAAAGTGCCGGATGATCAGCCATCATACGTTTTGCATTACCAGTCTGTGCCTTAACAAGCTTCTTCCTTGTACTTTCTACCACAGCTGCTGCCGTTTCCTTTGGAAGCTTCATCAGGAGCTGCTCACCCTTAACGGTCAAATGATAAGAGTTTTCTGTCAGCTTCAATACCGCATACCCATCATCCGTCTGCATGAGATAGCCTCTTGTCAGCATAAACCGAATGATTTCACGCAAACGCTGCTGACTCACCTCACGCACCGTACCATAATAACTGTTCTCATTCATACGATAACGTTCTACCTTTTCATTCCTGCTTCCACGTAAAGTATCGATAATAACTGTCATTCCATAGCGTTCTCTACTCTCCTCAATGCAACCTAAAATAATCCTTGCATATTTTGATACATCCACTTCTTCAAAGTTTTTCAAACAGTTACTACAGTTCCCACAGTAATTCCCCGTCTGTTCTCCAAAATAGCGAAGCATATATGCCCTCAGACAATCATTGGTGTAGCAATAATAGGTCATTTTCTTCAAACGCTCCCTATCCTTTGCCATAACATCTTCTAACTCTACCTCACTTAACTCTTCATTTTCCCTGTTGTTCTCAATAAAAAATTGATTGGTATGTACATCCTGGGCACTATAGAGAAGTATACAATCCGAATCCTCACCGTCTCTTCCAGCTCTGCCAGCCTCCTGATAATAGCTCTCCATATTTTTCGGCATATTATAATGAATGACAAACCTAACATCCGGCTTGTCAATTCCCATACCAAAGGCATTTGTTGCAACCATCACTCGTGTTCTGTCATAGATAAAATCATCCTGATGCTCCATACGCTCCTGATCTGACATTCCTGCATGGTACTTCGAAACCGATACTCCATATCCCTTTAAGCTCTCATATACCTCTTCCACAAGCTTTCTGGTAATGCAATAGATGATTCCGCTTTCCTTCTGATATTCTGTAAGAATCGATAATATCTCCCGTTTTTTATCCTTCGGTGTTCTCACCGCAAAGGACAGATTCTTGCGGTCAAAGCCTGTTGTAACAACTTTCGGATTCTGTAGCTGTAAAATACGCATAACATCATCTCGAACAGCCTGTGTTGCAGTAGCTGTAAACGCACCGACTACCGGGCGTCTTGGTAATCTCTGGATAAACTCTACTATTTTTAAATAGCTTGGGCGAAAATCCTGTCCCCACTGTGATACACAATGTACCTCATCCACACTGACAAAGGAAATATCCGCCTGCAATGCAAATCCCAAAAAGGATTCCGTTAACAAACGCTCAGGCGCTACATAGATAATCTTATATTTTCCTGCCTTGGCAAATTCCAAAGCCTTAAAATACTGCCCCTGAGTCAATGAACTATTAAGATATGCCGCATAGACACCTGCCTGGTTTAATGCTGCCACTTGGTCTTTCATTAAACTGATTAATGGAGAAATCACCAAAGTAATTCCCGCAAACATCAGCGCCGGTACTTGATAACACAGTGACTTTCCGGCTCCCGTCGGCATAATTCCAAAAACATCTTTTTTACATAACAGCGTATCTATCAGATCTTCCTGTCCCTCACGAAAGGACTCATATCCAAAATATCTTTTTAAAACCTCATACTTCTCTTCCTTATACATCTCTTTACCTCATAATTGAGAACTTATAAACTGATTTACTTGCTAAAATCATTATAAACTGTACCACATAATAAGAAGCAGCCCAATGGGACTGCTTCTTATTAGCACACTAATCTATATTCCCTTTTCCCAGTGTAACCTAAGCCATAACACTTTACAAGACTTGAATTTATACCTATTTCTATTCTTTCGCTTCCTTATAATACAAATACATAATACCTGCAAGAGCCATCACTATTAACAATGCAATTACTGTCATTTTATATAACATTCTTGCAATATTTTTATAATACTGCCCATCCTCCAATAACAGTTTGGGCTCCTGATAAGTAACACCTTGTATCATTTCTTTATAATCCGTTTCATGAAGATTTCCATCCTCATAATAGCCATATTGATATGCATACAAAATTCCATTCTGTATCGTTACCACACTTTTTTGCAGATACACACCCTCTATACTATCACTCTCAACCTGCAACGGACTCTCACATGTCAAATACCAGAAATCTCCTATCCTTTCAAAAGACACTTTCTGATAATCATCAAAAAAACCGGAAACATAGGATTTATATTTTTTCTTATCCGCTTCCACCATACCATCTGTCATAGTCAGTTCTTCTCTCGTATTCATGAGCTGATGCAACGAACTCATATTTCCCCATAAATCCATACAAAAGAACTGAATACTCTCACCCAATTCATTTGTATGCATGTATTGCGCCTGAACATACTGCTCATCCTGCTTGTTTGCTACTCTTGTCCATCCTTCTGCAACATGGAAAGTCACACCATTCTCTTCATTATGATATGTAACCTCCTGATTCTCTCCTCCAAAAGAAATACTGTCAACAACACTACCGATTATAGTCTCCAACTGTGCTGTAATCTCGCCAAGATAGCTCCTCAGTGTAATATTATAGATTTTGCTGTCTCTTATCGTATAATATTGATAACATTGTACAATCTGCTCTTCATAAAGCTGTTGAAAACGAAACAGCACATAAGAAGCCGTATCCGTCTCATACAACTCATAGCCATCGACCTCATACCCATAAGAAGCATATGCTGACTGAACCGTATCTGCAAACTCCCGTATCTGCTCTTCCGTAAGCGATTGCATGCTATAGATATAGTCAATGTTGCTGTTTTCATTCATAGTTACTACAATCTCATAGCTGTTATCCTGTGCAATTGCATTTAAAATGATTCCTGCTCCTTTGTAGTAGTCCTGAATTTTCTCACGGTCTCCACCAACCTTTTTCAGATATGGGTCATCCTCAGCAATGTTTTGTCCTAACACATAACAAGTAATCGGAAGCATCATCGATATATCTGCTTCTTCCACTGTGACCTGTGTCATATCTGCCTGTGCTGCTTTTATCCCTGTCTTCGGCGTAATTAAGAAAAGCCAAAGAATCCCTAATAAAAACCAGCATATGAACTGTTTTTTTCTTATTTTCATTTGTCTCCTCTATTTTTTCTGCACTGCCCTCTTTAGCTTTGCTTTCATTCTCTGCAAGGCATTATCCGTTGATTTTTCATCTCTCCCTAATACCTTGGCAATCTGTGAATAAGACATCCCAGTAATATACAGATCTAACACTTGTTTTTCAAAAATACTTAGCTGTTTATCAATCAACGCCTCCATATCAGCAACGTTTTCCTTATCTATAAAAAGCTCCTCGGGATTCGTTTCTGTTTGTGAAGCTAATATCTGTATTAACTCTGCCTCTCCACCTTCATGCTCTCCCTCTGTCATATCTGCATACAAGGATATGTAAGAATTCAGCGGTGCATGCTTCTCTCTCCGTGATGCCTGAACTGCCGTATACATCTGCCTAGATACACACAAATCTGCAAAAGTATAAAAGCTGGCGTCTCTCCCTGCATCATAATCACGAATTGCCTTAAAAAGACCAATCATCCCCTCCTGAATCAAATCATCATTGTCTGCCCCTAGGATATACATAGATTTCGCCTTTTTTCTTACCAGATTCTTATATTTATCCATAATATAGTCTGTAATTCGATTCTCACCTTCACGTAATCGGTCTATCAGTTCTTCATCTGTATATACTTCGTACAATTGTCTCACCCCACATTTCGCGAATTTGTGTCTTACACAAATTTGCCAATCGCAAAAACTTCCATATATGGTTTTTGCGATTTAACCTCTTTGGCGCACAATTTCATAGGCAAGCACTCCAGCTGCAACAGATGCATTCAATGAATCAATATCTCCTTTCATCGGAATCGAAGCTATAAAATCACACTTTTCCTTAACCAGTCTGCCAACGCCCTCTCCCTCGTTACCGATAACAAGTCCAATAGAACCTGTCAGATTCAGGTCATACATAACGGTTCCACCCATATCAGCGCAGACGAACCACATTCCTTCCTTCTTCAATTCCTCAATGGTCTTAGCCATATTGGTTACTCTTGCAACAGGAGTATAATTCAACGCTCCGGCTGATGTCCTTGCTACCGTAGCGGTTAAACCAACTGCACGATTCTTCGGAATAATAACACCATGTGCTCCCGCAAGATTTGCTGTTCTGATAATCGCACCAAGGTTATGTGGATCTTCAATATTGTCCAATAAAAAGACAAAAGGTGCTTCTCCTTTTTGTCTTGCTACCTCTAAAATATCATCTACCTCTGCATACTCATATGCAGCCGCATAAGCAATAACACCCTGATGTTTGCCTGTCTCACTTAACTGGTCCAAACGCTCTTTTGTGACAAACTTTACCATAGTATTATGCTTTTTCGCCTCTCGCTTAATCGTCTGCACCGGCCCATCCTGCACGCCATCCTGAATGAAAATCTTATCAATCGGCTTTCCTGAACGAAATGCTTCAATCACAGCATTTCTTCCTTCTATTGTAAATTCCTCGTATCTCATATTACTATATCCTTCTTCCGATTTTTCTCCTTGTAAACTTCTCTATGATACTGTACACTCTGTTTCAGTATCATACACAATCCATACTAGTGTAATCAAATATCAATTCCTGTCTTTTTGATTCCTAATTCAATCAATTCAACAATACGCTTTGTATTCCCTAACAGGTACAGATAACCACATACTGCCTCAAAGCCTGTAGCTTTTCGATAATCTGATAATGATGCATTCTTTGCAGAGGAATGAAGCTTGGTGTTCTTCCCTCTACGATAAATATCCTGTTCTTCCTCTGTCAAATCATCCATGATTGCTTCTATAATAGCCGCCTGTGTTCCTGCACATACAATCTTAGTGGTGTGTTTATGCAGTGTATTAGCGGCTCTCTGTCCACGCTCAACAATCAGTGTCCGGATTACCATTTCAAAAATAGCATCACCGATATAAGCAAAGGTCAGTGGAGAGTAGGTTCTCAAATCAACCTCACTCTCTCCAAATGCCTGATGAATTTGTGATAATAAACTTACATTTTCTTCCATTTTACACCCTCACGTGTATCCTCTAATACAATACCTTTTTCTAACAGTTCGTTTCTGATAGCATCGGCCTTTGCAAAGTCTTTTTCCTTCTTTGCTGCCTTTCTTTCTTCTATCTTGGCAAGTACATAGCTTTCTAACTCTGCATCAATATTATTATCCTGTTCTTTTTCGCCATGAGCTGTCGTAAGGTTCAGAGAAAGTACCTCATCATAACTCTTTACTAATGCAAACTTGGTTGCATCTGTCATATCGGCCTTCAGCATATCATATAAAACGGTAACAGCCATGGAAGTATTCAAGTCATCACATAAAGCCGCTTCAAATTTTGCTCTGTATTCGTTATACTTATTCTCTTCTATGGCTCCATCCTGTTGTAAAGAAGCAATTCTCTTTACCAGTTTTTCATAAGCTGCCACCATATTGTCCAATACCTCATAAGAGAATTCAAGTGGCTTACGATAGTGTGACTGTAAGCAGAACAAACGATATACTAATGGATTATAGCCCTTTTCAAGAAGCAGGGAAACCGTAAGGAAATCCCCCTTAGACTTACTCATTTTTCCAGACTTATCATTTAAATGATGTACGTGGAACCAGTAATTACACCACTTATGTCCTACATAGGACTCACTCTGGGCAATTTCATTGGTATGGTGCGGGAAAATATTATCTACACCACCACAATGAATATCCATATATTCCCCAAGATGCTTCATACTAATGCAAGAGCACTCAATGTGCCAGCCCGGATATCCGACACCCCATGGGCTATCCCACTTCAACTCCTGGTCATCAAACTTAGACTTCGTAAACCAGAGTACAAAATCGCTCTTGTTCCTCTTATTCTCATCCTCATCTACATCATCTCTTACACCAACAAGAAGTTCCTTCTCATTCTGGCTTGAAAATACATAATAGTCATCAAGCTTAGAAGTATCAAAATAGATATTTCCACCACTCTCATATGCATATTCCTTCTCCAATAAAACCTCTATCATGTGGATAAACTCAGCAATACAATTTGTAGCAGGCTCAACTACGTCAGGTGTCTTAATGTTAAGCTTTGCGCAGTCTGCAAAGAAAGCATCAGTATAGAACTTTGCAATCTCCATAACGGTCTTCTTCTCTCTCTTGGCACCCTTAAGCATCTTATCCTCACCAGTGTCAGCATCACTGGATAAATGGCCAACGTCTGTGATGTTCATAACTCGCTTTACGTCATAACCAACATAACGTAAGGTCTTTTCCAGAACATCCTCCATAATATAGCTTCTCAGATTTCCAATATGTGCAAAGTGATAAACAGTTGGTCCGCAGGTATACATAGCAACCTTTCCATCCTCATTCGGAATAAACTGTTCCACCTTTCTTGTTAATGTGTTATAAAATGACATCTTGTTTTCCATACGAATACTACCTTTCTAATTGATATCTGTATTTTATTACTACTGTATCTTTTCCGTTATTTTTCCAACTTTTATAGCTCTGGTTTTGCTTACGCTTATTCTTTCGCAGCATCAAGCTCTTTTTTTAACTGCTTTAATGTCTGCTCTAATTCCAAAATTCGATTTGTCATCTGAGAATTTGCATGTTGTAATTCCTTGATATCTTCATTAATCGGATCCGGTAAATCTACCTGATTCATATCTTCACGTACCAACTTTTGATTATTACGTTTAACCACTCTTCCCGGAACACCAACAACAGTACAGTTTGGAGGAACTTCCTCAATCACAACGCTTCCTGCACCAATCTTAGAATTCTCACCTACTGTAAAAGATCCAAGCACCTTTGCCCCTGCACTAATCATGACATTATCACCAATGGTCGGATGACGTTTGCCGTGCTCTTTACCTGTACCCCCAAGCGTCACTCCCTGATATAACGTTACGTTATTTCCGACAATTGCCGTTTCTCCAATAATAACACCGTTTCCATGGTCGATAAAGAAATTTTCTCCTATCTGTGCACCCGGATGAATCTCAATTCCAGTCTTTCTAACTGCACGTTGCGAAATCCATCTTGCTAAAAAATAATGTTTTTTTTGATAAAGCTTGTGCGCCACACGATAATGAAGCATTACTTTAAAGCTCGGATACAAAAACACCTCCATATCTGAATGGATTGCCGGATCTCGCTCCCTGATTACATTTATCTCATTTCGTATACTTTTCAGCCATCCCATCTTGCAGCCTCCCTAAAAAAGAAAGCGGATTTATTCATCTTAAGAGACGAATAAATCCGCGGTTCCACTCTTTTGAAGGACAAAAGTCCAACACTCTGACACTTAACGCGTGTGAAACGTATCCCGCTACCTGCCAGTGGCACTCACGACATCAGCTCCCGGATGCACTTGGGTAATCTTATTCACAGAAATGCTCTCAGCCGGTGACATTTCCTCTCTGTATGGCTTCCAATTACTTACTCTTCCGTTCTAAGCTTTTCTCAATTCATTATAAAAGCAATCATATATCTTACGAGAAATAACTACAGCTTTTAAGTAATTTCTTCGTTCCTATTGCTTTTTCTATTATAGAATATGCAATTTCCTTGATTTTGTCAATGATTTACTTATTTTACCACAAACAGAAATGCCTTGCCAATCTACTATTTTTCAAGAGAAACAGCTGTATTCAATGCAATTTCCATCATCTGAGTAAAGGATGTCTGTCTCTCTTCTGCAGTTGTCTCCTCACCGGTAATCATATGGTCTGATACGGTAAGAATAGCCAGTGCATTCTTGCCTGCTCTTGCAGCATTCATATACAATGCAGCTGCTTCCATCTCAATACAAAGAACTCCCATCTTCTTCCAGCCTTCATTTGCAATCTTTCCATTATCCGTATAAAAACTGTCAGAAGATAATACATTACCAACATGATAAGTTGCATTCAGCTTGTCTGCCTGAGCAATCGCTTCTTTCATTAGCGGATAACTTGCAATTGGTGCAAAGGTTCCAGCTAAATCATACTGACTTGCATAATTGGAATTTGTACATGCTCCCATTCCAAAAACAATATCTCTTACCTTAACCTGCTCCTGTAGTGCTCCGGTTGAACCTACACGCATAATGTTTTCAACACCAAAGAAATTATAAAGCTCATGGGAATAGATTCCAATCGTAGGCATACCCATTCCACTTGCCATAACGCTAACCTTCACACCCTTATATATACCGGTATAGCCCTGAATGCCTCTGACATTATTAACAAGCTGTGCATTTTCCAGATAATTCTCTGCAATAAACTTAGAACGCAACGGATCTCCCGGCATTAATACGGTCTTTCCAAAAGCATCTGCCTCTGCATTAATATGTGGTGTTGTAATCATAGCCATAAATTTTTCCTCTTTTCTTTGTATTTTTTAATTTGTTGTTAACACATTCATGATTGCCTGCCTTTGCATTCTTCCTGCTCATTCTATTTCTGTCTGCTCATGCATTCTCTGCAATTTTCCATTACTGCATATTCTTACATCCTGTACAACTGTCACAGCCTCTTGCCGCTCTGTCCTCAGAATACAACTCTCTTGGTGAAGTCAACATACAAATTGCCTGTGCTGATATCCCCTTTCCCTCTCCGGTAAATCCAAGCCCTTCTTCTGTTGTTGCCTTTATATTTACCTGTGAAATATCTATTTTCAGGGCATCTGCAATGTTCTTGCGCATCAAGTCAATATGCGGACGCATCTTAGGTGCCTGCGCTATAATCGTAGCATCAATGTTCTCAATCAAAAACATATTTTCATCTAACAATGCACCTACTCTTTCTAGCAGGATAAGGCTAGAGATTCCCTTGTACGCTGGATCCGTATCTGGAAAATGTTTCCCGATATCCCCCAACGCTGCCGCTCCCAACAATGCATCAGAAATTGCATGCAGAAGCACATCTGCATCTGAATGTCCTAACAAGCCAAGCTCATATGGAATCTCTACACCACCGATAATCATCGGTCTTCCTACTACCAGCTTATGCACATCATATCCCATTCCGATTCTCATAACGATTTTCTCCTCTCTTTGCTATTATCCTTCTATCCAATGTCATTATTACACTTGTGGCATTACAAGACGATCAAAACCTTCTAATAATTCTGTCACAATCTGATACAGGCGGTCACAATCACCAACTCTAACACCTTCTACATTTAATGGCATCTGTGGATCGTGAAGTGACATACGAAGTAACAGCCAGCCCTTTACTTCCTCTGTATCAAAGGTAATTCTTACACCTTCATAGGAATTTGGAGCTATCTGATATCCTTTTTCCTTGGCTCTTTCTTCAAATGTATTTAATGCATCCAAACCATATGACTTAAAGTCATCACCCTGAATCTTAAAACGATACTCTCTCTCCTCAAAGCCCTTTTCTAACGTTTCAATAAAGGATGCTAATGCTTTTCCTTCCTTCGCAGCCTTCGCCAATGCAATCAAAAGTTTAACAGCCATATAAGCACCATCATCCAGGAAATAGTTCTCACTTAATGCGCCATGACCTGAAGTTTCAATCGCAAGTGGAGACACAATACCTTCTTTATTCAAACGAATGGATTCATTAATAACATTCTTATAGCCACGCATATATCTATGCTGCTTCATTCCAATGCTTTCGATAAACCTGGTAAGTCTGTCACTAGTAACGGAGTCCGTAACAATCGTTCCACCTGGATAATCCTTTGCTATAATCGCAGTCATCATTGCAATAATCGCATCTCTGTTTACTTCCTCACCATTTGGAAGTACCGCTGACATTCTATCTACATCTGTATCAAAAATAATACCTAAATCTGCCTTATTGCTTAATACTGCATTTTTAATTGCTTCCATTGCCTGCTTATTCTCTGGATTTGGAATATGATTAGGAAAATGTCCATCCGGTTCAAGGAACTGACTTCCTGAAGTATCAGCACCAAGTGGTTTTAAAACCTTCTCTACAAAGAAACCACCTGCACCATTTCCAGTGTCAACAACCACATGTAATCCTTCTAATGGCTTTTCATAATTGTCTGCCTGTATACTCTTTCTTATCTTATCCTGTAAAAAGTTACAATATACAGAAATACTATCTACCTTTTCTACACATGATAAGTCAGCCTCTGTATATTCAAGTCCTGATGCAATCTTTAATATCTCTGCA
Organism: Lachnospiraceae bacterium; assembly: GCA_017440575.1. Classification (GTDB taxonomy): domain Bacteria; phylum Bacillota; class Clostridia; order Lachnospirales; family Lachnospiraceae; genus COE1. Next base: position 53,315 of record JAFSGY010000057.1, read on the forward strand.
ATATCATCATGCTCTAAGCCTCCATCACGGTCAAAAAACTTATATCCATTTCGGTTAAATGGAAGATGACTTGCAGTAATCATAATGGCACCATCAAACGCAAATTCTTCAAATACTGTTGTCATAAACATAGAAGGCGTAGATACTAATCCGCAATAAAATACCTTTACTCCTACTGCTACCATTCCCATTGCAGCGGCCTGAAACAGACTATCTGCTGTAATTCTAGAATCATGACCAATTCCAATTCTAAGTTCTGTAACATCCTTGCCTTTTTTCACAGCAAGCCACTTTGCAAATGCACCACCTATCAAATTACCCGCTTCTTCTGTCAAATTAACAGCTTCACCAGCAACACCTTCACAAGCAATTCCTCTGATGTCACTACCATTTTGTAACTTCATTAAATTCTGCATAGTTATCCTCCAAAAATTCTTTTGTCTCAATTATCTTCCCCGTAATGTTATCATAATTAAGCTGGAATGACAATCATTCGTTTTATTGCTCAAGCAAACATGGCAGTAAATGCTAAATGTATAAGAAAATATAATATATTCAAATCTATCCCATTTCCCCAGTAACTTTATAATATAAGAAAAAAGCCTTGCAAATTATTACAAGACTTCACTTACTATTTCTATTAAATACATTGTATTCCTTCAAAACCGAACACACAAATCTTTCAAATCTTCCGAACTAAACAATTCTTCCTTTACCTTCCAGGATAAGCCCTCGACCTATTAGTGACATTCAGCTTAATACATTACTGTACTTACACCCATGCCCTATCTACCTCGTAGTCTTCAAGGGGTCTTACTTGCTTCTAGCAAGGGATATCTCA
>JAFSGY010000008.1 GCA_017440575.1 Lachnospiraceae bacterium
GAAGCATATCCGTAATAATGATACTTCCGGAGAAATCCGGTCAATTTTTTGACGGTGCAAGACCGATGTGGGCAGCGTAACGAACTGCCACCTGTATTGCAGTTTTATCAGCTAATAAATGGGTAGAAATTTTTTCTGCTTGTCTATTAGCTGATAAAGCTGTGTGTTAAATTAAGGAGGTTTTTTGATGCAGAGAATACCAAAAGCAATAAACAAAAAAAGGTTAGTACGATATAAGGAAGGTGCAGAGATGTACAGCATGGGGATGAATAAGTTTCAGTCCCTTGCAAAAGATGCGGGTGCCACTTTGAAGATTGACAGAATGGTGCTTGTAGACCTTGATGTATTTGACCAATATCTTGAGTCATTTCGAGTGAAGTAATCGGAATTAAGGAAAGAATTTTCGTACAACCAAAAGTAACACTTGACTTTTGGTTAAACCGAAAGTATAATGGTTAGTGTAATGGGAGGTGCATTTCATGGCAAAGACAGGCAGACCGAAGTCAGAGAACCCAAAGAAGAAAGTTATTGGATTAAAACTGACTGAGGAAGAAACTGCGAAGCTTAGAGAGTATGCGTCCAAACATGACATGACCATAACACAGGTGCTACAAAAGGGTATTGATTTGCAATATGCAATGGATGAACCTATGTAGTTAGTACGAAATCTCTTTCCTTGAGAAAGGAGAAGAGATGGCACAATCAAGAAAGGATAACAAGGGAAGAGTTTTAAGAAAAGGCGAAACGCAGCGAAGCTGTGACGGTAAGTATGTATATACTTATACTGACCCGGAAGGAAAGCGTAGAAGTATTTATTCCAAGGATATTATGGAGCTACGCAGACGAGAGGAACAGTTGGTTAAAGACCAGCTTGATGGATTGGATGTATATGCAGCAGGTAATTCGACAGTTAATTTCGTTTTTGACAGGTATATATCTACCAAGTCAGAGTTGAGAGGTACAACCAGAACGAATTACATATATATGTACAATCGTTTCATTCGAGAGGGATTTGGTAAAAAGAAAATCTCATCAGTAAAGTATTCAGATGTATTGCAGTTCTATCAGCACTTGCTGAAGGAAAAGAAAATACAGGTCAATACATTGGAAACGATACATACCGTATTACATCCAACATTTCAACTTGCAGTGCGAGATAATATTATCCGTGTAAATCCCAGTGATGGGGTTATGGCACAGGTAAAGAAGCAACCGGGAAGAAATCACGGTGTAAGACACGCATTAACAGTAGAGCAGCAGAGAGCCTTTGTGAACTACATAGAGAATAATCCCACTTACTTTCATTGGACACCATTATTTAAGTTTCTTTTGGGAACGGGTTGTCGCATTGGCGAAGCAATAGGGATTAGGTGGCAAGATGTTGATTTTGAAAAGCGCATGATTAGCATAAATCACAGCTTAGTGTATTACAGCACAGAATATAAAAATCACGCTATGTGTACATTCTCTATATCTCTCCCTAAGACAGAAGCAGGTATACGCAATATTCCGATGATAGATGCGGTTTACGATGCCCTCCAAGCAGAGCTGGAGGATCAGAAGGAAAACGGATTTAACGAAACGGAGATTGATGGAATGAGTGGTTTTATATTCATGAACCGCTTTGGATATGTCCACAATCCCCAAGCAGTTAATCGGACAATCAAGCGTATATATGAATCGTACAACGCAGATGAAGTAGTAAAGGCTGCCAAGGAAAGAAGGGAGCCGGTGTTAATACCACATTTTTCATGTCATCATTTGCGACACACCTTTTGC
>JAFSGY010000058.1 GCA_017440575.1 Lachnospiraceae bacterium
ATCAATGCCTGAGGATGCTTTACTTCTTTATTACGGCTTACCTTTTCCAGCACCGGAATTCCAAACGCCGCTGTTTTACCGGTTCCGGTTTGCGCCTGACCTATAATATCATACCCTTGCATTGCCACAGGAATCGCCTGTGTCTGAATCGGGGAAGCCTCTTCAAAGCCCATTTCCTTAATTCCTCTAAGGATTTCAGGGCATAAATTCAATTCATCAAATCTAACTGTTTCCATGTATTTCCTTTCTTGCGCCGAGCGCGGTCACCTGCGACACTCTTCCTCACGCGCGAGTGTGCATCCTCGCGGAGCGTTTACCGTCCAAAGGGCAGTAAAAAAGACAGCGTTTAAAGGCTGTCTCTTTTAGAGAAGGTATTTCTTTCTTATGGGGTATAGCAAAAAACTATATAATATATTGGGGGGGTTACATGTTGTATTATAGCAATTCCCCCCTTTTTCGTCTATCCCAACATTTAACAAAATTTACAATTCATATGCATCATTTTTGTATATTATTACTAAACATCTTTTGTACAAACTGCATAAGAACATTCACGCACACTTTATGCACTATAATTGAATAAAGAGACAGATTAAAAACCTGCCTCTCATCATAATTACTCTTCGAACAATGCTTCAAATTCCTGACGATTGATTTTCTCTTTTTCTAATAACAGCTTTGCACAGGAATGCAATACATTCTCATGCTGCATAATAAGTTCCTTTGCCTTCTTGTAGCAATCGTCAATAATGCTCTTTACTTCTGCATCAATTTCGCCCGCAATCGCTTCGGAATGGCTTCTGGTATGAGCCAAATCTCTACCTATAAAAACTTCATTGTCATTTTCATCATAATTAATTACACCAATGTTCTCAGACATACCAAAGCGTGTTACCATGGCTCTTGCTACCTTAGTAGCCTTCTTGATATCACTGGAAGCTCCCGTGGTAATATCATCAAAGATGATCTCTTCTGCAATACGTCCGCCTAAGGATACCATAATATCCTGCAACATCTTGCCCTTGGTATTGAACATCTCATCTCGCTCAGGAAGCGGCATGGTATAGCCTGCTGCACCAAGACCTGTTGGAATGATAGATACGGTATATACAGGCCCAACATCCGGCAATACATGGAAGAGAATCGCATGACCTGCTTCATGATAAGCCGTAATCTTCTTCTCTTTCTCAGAAATAATACGACTCTTCTTCTCTGCGCCTATTCCAACCTTAATAAATGCTTTCTTAATATCGTCCTGTAAGATATAACCTCGATTCTCTTTTGCTGCCTGAATCGCTGACTCATTCAAAAGATTCTCAAGGTCTGCCCCGGTAAAGCCCGCTGTTGTCTGAGCAATCTGCTTTAAATCAACATCCTCACCTAATGGCTTATTCTTAGCATGTACATGTAAAATCTCTTCTCTGCCGCCAACATCCGGTGACTGTACACTAATCTTTCGGTCAAAACGTCCCGGTCTTAGAATTGCCGGATCCAAAATATCCACACGGTTGGTTGCAGCCATGACGATGATACCCTCATTGGTTCCAAAACCATCCATCTCAACTAAGAGCTGATTCAAGGTCTGTTCTCTTTCATCGTGTCCGCCACCCATACCGGTTCCACGCCTTCTTGCTACCGCATCAATCTCATCAATAAAAACAATACAGGGTGAATTCTTCTTCGCATCCGCAAACAGGTCACGAACACGGGAAGCACCAACACCGACAAACATTTCTACAAAATCGGAACCCGAAATAGAGAAAAACGGAACCTTTGCTTCTCCTGCAACTGCCTTTGCAAGCATTGTCTTACCAGTACCCGGAGCACCTTCCAGTAAAACACCCTTTGGAATTCTTGCTCCTACCTTGGTATATTTACCCGGGTCCTTTAAGAAATCAACGATTTCTTCTAAATCTTCCTTTTCCTCCTGAAGACCTGCAACGTCCTTCAGCGTAATCTCTCCTCCGGTAGACAGTCTTGCACGACTCTTACCGAAGTTCATCATCTTACCGCCACCACTATTATTCGCATTCTGGGCATTCATCATCACAAACATAAATACCCCAAAAATAATAATCAGCAATATCGGAAGCATATCTGTTAAGAACCAGTTCTCCTGCGGCACATCATCCACTATCGGATCAATATTGTAATCTGCAAGTAAATTCTGAATCTCTACAACATCTGATACATACAAAGTCTTTACATATCCACCCTTTACATACACATCTACGGAACCTGTCGGCACCTGTGTATTCGGATGAATCTCTACGTCAATAACCTCTCCAGCCTCCAGCTGGGCAACAAATTCTCCTTTTGTGTAAGTATCCCCTTTCTCCTGAATCGTACTAACCCATACGGTCACAAGAAGGAGGATTAAAATAACAACAAAATATAGATTTAATCCTTTTGCACCTTTTCCCACTCTGTGTCTCCTTCTAAAACGTAATAATATATTTATTTAATCAAGCTCGACCACACCAATATATGGCAGATTACGATATCTCTGATCATAATCAAGACCATAACCTACCACAAACTCATCCGGTATCTCGAATCCTGTATAATCCACCTTAACATCAACCACACGTCTCTCCGGCTTATCCAAAAGCGTACACAAAGCAAGACTCTTTGGTCCTCTCTGTCCCAACAGCTCTAACAGATAGCTAAGAGTTCTTCCAGAATCAACGATATCCTCTACAACCAGCACATCCTTGTCCTTAAGAGACTCGTCCAAATCCTTTACTATCTTAACAACACCACTTGACTTAGTATCTCCACCATAGCTGGAAACTGACATAAAATCAAGCGATACCGGTACAGTAATTCTCTTAGCAAGCTCACACATAAAAAAGGCTCCACCCTTTAATACGCATACCAAATGAACCTGTCTTCCGGCATAGTCCTTGCTAATCTGCTCACCAATCTCTGATATTCTTTTATTAACTTCTTCTTCTGATAACAAGATTTTTACTCTTTCAGCCATTTTCCTTCCTCCTTATGTACTTTATTTCTATTACCTGTTCTGTCTCTTCGCTTACCTTATAGTAGCTGCTGATACGCTCACCTATTACCCATATCACATGGCTTTCCTCTGCCACCAGCCAGACCTTGTCTCTGTCCTCTTTCGGCACCTTTTGGTCAATAAAATATGCCTTCAAAGACTTTGTTTGATTTGCTGTATTAATTGTAAGAAAATCTCCTTTTTTTCGTTTTCTTACGACAATACTATCTTTTATTTTATCATAATCAAACCATTTCGTATACGCTTTTTGGGGAATATTTTTCCATTCAGAACCTCTATACAGAGCTATTGCCAGCTCCTCCTGCTCTGATAATGCGATAAAAACAGTTTCTCCTGCCTCAAGAAGACTCTCCTCTTCCTGCCTTATTCGGTATTCTGAAAAAGTCTCCTCCTGTACTTTCTGCTTTCTTGCAAGGCAGATTCCCTCATATTCACGCCTTGCTACCACCTCATAGGGCATATCCAACTGTCTTCCACACTGCTTCCCAAACAACTCTCCTAAGCTCTGCACATGAACAGCCTCGAGATTTCTTCTGCTTCCTGCTATCCTTGCAAGTGCTTCCCGCAGACAATAGCCTTGTATTGTCTTATGCTGGGCAAGAAATGGTTTTTCTAAAATATGAATACCCTTTTCGTCCGTTCTTATACATGCTTCACATGCCTGTATGGTCATGTCCTCAATCAGCTCATATGCCTCTTGAATCCTCTCGCATGCTTCACTGATATGCGCAACTGTATTTTGACTGATTTCCTTCTCCGCCACCGGCAAAATGTGATGACGAATTCGGTTTCTTGTATAATTATCTTCTAAATTGGTCTTATCTATGCAATAAGAAATTTCTTTTTCTTTTAAAAACGCTTCAATCTCAATACGTTCCAGACATAAAATCGGACGAATAATATCCTCTCTTACCGGACGTATTCCACCCAATCCCTGCAAACCGCTTCCACGAAACAAATGAAACAGAAAGGTTTCGCAACAATCATTTTTATTATGCGCAATCGCGATTCTACCTCTTCGCCCTTGCGCCTGTTCTCTTATCACCTGATAAAACGCTTCATAGCGAAGCTGTCTGCCCGTTTCTTCGCAGGATAGCTTTCTTTTCCTTGCTTCCTGCTCTACATCACGGCAAAAAAGTGTAAACGGCAGCTCATGCTGTCTGCAAAGCGCTTCCACATACGCCGCATCTTCTCCTGCTTCTTCCCGTATCATATGATTCATATGAACCACATGAATCAAAAACGGAATCCTTTTTTTCAGTTCTAGGAGCATGTAAAGAAGGCAGACGGAATCTGCTCCACCAGATACCCCTGCCACAACATAATCATTCTCTGATAACATATGTTGCTCTTCTACATAATGCCATACCTTTTCTATCATTTGTCTAATCCCTTGTTTCCCATACTCCTGCTACCAGAATGGTCATATCGTCCCGAATCCTGCCTCCCTGACAGTTAATCGCATACTGTAACAGATAATCCGACATTTCTCTTGGGTTAATCGTATGATTCCTCGCAATCACATCACGCAATCTGCTGTTCCCACATGCATCCTCAAAGCAGTCCGCTACTCCATCTGACATCATGATAATCATGTCTCCATCCATGAGAGAAAGAGAATGACTCATGGGACTTAATTCCATCAGGCTTCCAAGAGGCAACATATCCGATGTAATCTCTCTAACTACATTTCCTCTCTTATGAAAACTACTGGCAGCCCCTGCCTTGATAAACTCTGCTTCTCCATCATGCAAATCAAACATACACAAGTCAAGCGTAGTCAGGTTACAGCACTGTGTCTGTGCCGCTATGGCGGCATTAATCATGGAAAATGCTTTTTCCTTCTGGAATCCGGCATCTAAAAACTTTTCCATAAATTCAATAACTGACTGACTATCCTTGCAGGCATGTTCACCACTTCCCATACCATCCGCAATCATCAATACCACATTCCCATCCGAGCATTCCTCTACAGAATAATTATCACCGGATATTTTCTCATTTTCTTTAACCGCACGAGACATGGCACTCATCAGCGTGTAGCGTGGCTCATCCTCGAAGAAAAATGCCTCAAAATTCTTCGTCATCATGTAAGGCGATTCTACACTAGATACCAGCCTTCTGTCAAAAAAAACAGACAACAAACCAGCAAATTCTTCTGTCGAATAGGTATGCCTTCCGATTAATCTCGCTGTGATATTCATCTTACGCTTACCATGTGCTCCCTCTAAAAACATGATTTCCTTTACCTGAATCCCATGCTTTCTTAAAAAGCTTACCACCGCTCTACGCTTATGTTCCACAGGTGTGCTCACATGCATAACCGTCTGCGATACCTCATCCAAGGCGCCTGATATGTCTTCTAAATGCTGCGCAAAGACCTGCTTACTCTCATGAACCTGCTTCTGATACAGATAATCTTTTCGATCCGGATTTGTACACAATTCTCCCGGTATATCGCGATAAAGCCTTGCAAGCTCTCCATAGGTTTCTGATAACACATGCAGCTTACGCTTACTATATTCAGGAAAAAGATATTCCTCTTTCTTCTCCAATGTCTTTGACATCTGCTTTGCCCCCTTATCTTATTTCTTGGAGTTAAGTATAGAGGGCAATCCCTTCATATTTTGTCAAATCCTTGTAAAAGAAAATACTTTTTTATTGACAAAAACTGCATCTCTATTTGTCATTTACAATAGAGATGCAGCTAATTATTCTCTTGAAAAATAATTTCATTTTCATATACCAGACCGAGCTTATCCTTGGCAACCTCTTCCGCATATTTTTTTGTTTTGGTATAGGTTTCCAGCTCTTTAAGCTCTTCTGTCCTCGCTTCTTCCTCTGAAATCTGCTGCAAAAGCTCCTGCTCTCTGGCAGCGTACTTCTCCTGCTTCTGTCTCAAGGAAAGGCTATTTACGCCAACTACTGCAATAATCATTAATATTGCACTGACCGCCATTACCATTCCAAGCCTGTTCTCATTTCTTCTGCGCCGAAATGCAGGCTTTACTTTCTTTCCTTTTACATGGTTTCGTGGCATTTTCTTCCCCCTCTCCACGTTTCGCTCTCATCAAATCTCTCATTTTTATTGTAAAATGATTTCTAATACGAGTCAACCTTATTTTCACAAACCGATATGGACTAAGGAGCAGCATGATAAGCCGATACAAACTCTTTACATAGATTCTTCCCACTGTCTTACAATATAGAAACATGCCAATTGCAGCACCTAGAACTGCAAAAAAGCGCACTACTCCGTTATTCCCATAATATAGCAAATAAAAGCTTGCCAAAAAACAAAACGTCCAATAGAGAATATCTTCAACATCAACCAGCCATCGTGAATGCTTGCACAAACGGCGTATCAGCCTAATCTGATCATATACAAATGCAAAGCCAAAGCCCGCCAATACGGAACACCACAAAAAATACCATTCACGGATAATCGTTTCACTCATAGACTATCCAAAGAGCCTGGTAAGAAGCCCTTCTCCCTTCTTAGCAAATGATGTTTTCTCCGTATATACAAAAGAATCTACCCTACCGTCTACATCGACCTCACCTCTCTCAAGGCTCAGCTTACTGACATGCAGCTCTGCTCCACGTATCATAAGCATTCCGTCAACGGTTTCTAAAAGCACTGCATTTTCATCGAAGGAAAGTGCGTCAACCACACCCTGCAATCTACAGCTCTTGCGTCCCTCCAATACCATTTTGTGTCTGCCAGAAACGCTTCCTTTCCCTGTAATATCCTCCATATCCTTACACCCCGATGACTCCGTTTGTAAAGTATATGTCAACAGCACATGTTTTATTACAGATACTTAAACAGCTCCTTCGCCTCGTCCTTCTTCACTGTTTCCTGAACGTCTAATATTTCTACCTTTACATCCTTATTACCAAACTGAATCGTCAGCACATCTCCTACCTTTACATTTGCGGATGCCTTTGCCGGCTTATCATTAATCAATACTCTTCCTGCATCGCAGGCTTCATTTGCCACGGTTCTTCTCTTAATTAAACGTGACACCTTTAAAAACTTATCTAATCTCATAAAACATTCTCTCCTTATTACGAAAAAACAACTGATACGTTTCGTATCAGTTGTCCTAAATCTCATTTATTAACAAAAGATTATCTGTTAACTTCGTCCTTTAAAGCCTTACCAGCCTTGAACTTTGGAGCCTTAGCTGCTGCGATCTGCATTGTCTCACCAGTCTGAGGATTTCTTCCTTCTCTTGCTGCTCTCTCAGCTACTTCGAATGTACCGAAGCCAACTAACTGAACCTTTCCGCCCTTCTTTAATTCCTTAGCTACAACTTCTGTGAATGCTGTTAATGCCTTCTCAGCATCCTTCTTAGTCATATCTGCCTGTTCAGCCATTGCTGCTACTAACTCTGTTTTGTTCATTGTGAACTCCTCCTCTTATTTCGTCGTTTGTTATTAGAACAATCTCATGCATTTTGCATGCAAGCCGAAACTCCTGTCCGATACTTGCTATTGCCCCAAATCACGGCATTTCACACGTTCTTATGCCTATATCTATTTATAGGCGAATTACCCTTCTTTGTCAAGGAAAAATGCCGATTTTTTGGGATTTTTCCTTATTTTTTTATTATTTTTACTCTGTTTTGCTAATTATGGATTCGATATCATCAAATAGAAGCTGTTCCGGCTGTAATCCTGCCCGATAGGATATCTGACAAATGGAACGAAGCATTGTCGTAACTGCATCTGACAATTCCTGCTTTTTATTCTCATTCGCCTGATTCATATCCTTTAAAAGCTGCTGTGTTTTTTGTGCCTCTTCCACAAGCAATGCCCCAAGCTTATTATAATCCGGTATCTGGCTTTTTCCCGTTGCTACATCATGATACTGCGATAGCTTGTCCAGCTTTTTGGCAACCTTCACACCTCTAGTCAGGGAAGGGAGCTCCGCAGGAATCTCGCGAAGGGGTGAATCAATCCAGCTCTTCCCTTCCTTTTCCTGCTTCTTAATCTCTTCCCAATTCTGCATAAGTGCCTCATTTCCTTCTACATTTGCATCAGCAAACACATGTGGATGTCTACGTATCATCTTTTCACTAATTCCGCTTATGACATCCTCAACAGTAAAAAGTCCTTCCTCGTCTGCAATGACGCTATGCATAACCGCCTGCAACAAGATATCGCCAAGCTCCTCCTGCATATTTTCCGCATTACCAGTCTGATTATAGATACGAATCGCTCCCAGAAGCTCTGCTGCCTCCTCCATCATGCAGGAACGAAGACTTTCATGAGTCTGTTCCCTATCCCACGGACAGCCGTTCTCACTACGTAAGGCTTCTACAATTTTTACGAATTCATCAAATGTATATTTTTTACTCATCTTATCTTGCCTTCCTGACCTTACAAACAAATAATCATAATCTTTCATATATGGATTATTCGTTTTTTAATCTAACTTCATCAACTCCGCAAAGGAATAATTTACGTCGCTATCCTCATCATCAATCTGAACGGTATAGCTCCTTGTCTGATAGCCCGTTTTACGAAGCGTAATCACAAAATTACCAATCTCCTTATCCATACTGATTGGTGCAATACCAATGTAATTGCCATCTACATATACCTCTGCACCCTTCGGAGAATCGATATGTACCTGATACTTACTGCTTGATTTTGAGGTTGTTGATTTCTTGGAATCTTCCTCTGAGGTCTCTTTGTCATTAGCAGAAGTATTTTTATCAGAAGTTTCTTTATTTGACGTTTCTTTATCAGAAGCTTTTTCCTCCGAATCGTTATCACTCTCCTCGGAATCCTCGTCAGAGCTTTCTGCATCTTCATCCTCTTCCAACTCGATTCCGATATTAGCTGATGGCTCCCTTACCTTAATATACTGTGAAAGTGTATCATAACCCTTGGCTTTTACAGTCATCTGATGTACACCATATTCCAACTCCACAGGTAACGAGGTATTTACCTCTTTCCCATCAATCATTACGGATGCATCCACCGGCTCTAAAGTAAAAATAATTCTTCCCTTTTGAACCTCTGTAATCTCAACATCTCCTAAATCCCATGCCATTTCTTCATTTCTGGCAAAGGTAATCTCCTGTGTGGCACTACTTCCGTTATGACTTACCTTGACCGTCGCCTTACCCTCAGGAACAACAATCAGCATATCTTCTGTAATCTTCCGTATAATCTTCTGCCCGATTTCTATCCAGCCATCTACAAAATAGGTATCGTTCTGTAATCTCAGATAACCATGTCCCTGTTCAATATTAATACTGTAAATCTGATTATTATAGCCCCACACAGAAAGTACATCCAGCTGATTAATATCTATCAGCTCTACCATATTCTCTTCTGATAAAATGACTAGATGGTTATTCAGATTATAAACGGTTTCTCCAACAGACAAGGTTCCCTTCTTGCTGTCTAATGCATAATTGTTCAATTCATCAAAATGCAATGCCTGCCCATCTACCTTCATTGAGGCCAGCAGCTTTTTAGGCTTATAGAATCTTGCAGTCACGATACATCCTGGTTCCATCTGCTGCAAAGACATTGCTTCACCGTACTTATCATAAATCTCTGTGGCACCATCATAATTCAAAGTATAACGCTTTCCCGTTGCAAGATTCTGAAACTGAATCGTCGAAGCCTCCGTATCTTTTTGCAAGACAATAGCTGTATCCTCCGAATCATACATTCCCGGAGTCACAGTTACCACACCTGTGTGTATCGCTTCTGTTGTTTCCTGTATTCCACCAGGATCTAAGAAGCTACAGCCCCCCAATATACAGACCATTGCTCCAAAAATCAGGCTACTTTGTATTATCTTTTTTATCTTTTTCCTAAGTATATTAACCTTCAAAATAGTCCTCCTCGTACACTGCTGTTCTGATAACAATAAATTGTCACACAATTTATTATAGCTATATTTTATGTAAAGTGCAATCTGTTCTTTTGATTATGCAAAGTCGAATAACGTTTTTAACAGCTTCTCTTTTGCCTTTTCCTGCTTAACGAGATTTTCAAGCTTTTCCATGTTTTTATCCGGTATCCAAGATTTCTTAGAATTGTAATAAAAATTCACAATCTTCCAAAACTTATCCGGATAGGAAAGACGATAATACAATTGTTTTAGCTCAATTGGAGTAAAGGTTCTGTTACTTTGATACGCATCCAACATTTTTTCCCCTAGAGAAACTGACCAATCAGCCTTCTCCGATATTTTACGAAACAAAAGATAAAAATCTCTTACACCACTGTCTAATGCAAATCTCTCCAAATTAATAACAGCAATGTCATTTCTTGCAAAAATAACATTATGATACTGATAATCTCCATGGCAGAAGAATCCATTGGTTCTTACAAAGTCTTCGTATGCCGTCTTGTCTTCCTCTCTTACCTGCTTCAAAATATCCTCTGCCTTTTGCATAAAGTAGCCATATTCCTGTAGCAGAGCACGCTCAAAATCTGACTTAATCTTTAGTTTTCGCAAATAATTTCTGGCATGCTTACATTCTTTTGTATGTTTTTCCATCTCCTCTGCGTAATAATGAACCGGTAATACATTAACCAATTCCCCGGTATGACGCATTCCGCGATGAAGCTTTGCCATTATACGAAATGCCTGTAAAATCTCATCCTCGCTCTTATAATTACACTCTCTGCCGTCAAGCTGCTCCTTCACGATATATACCGTTCCATCCGCATCCTTACAAAACAGTTCTCCTTCTTTATTTCTGACAAGTCTGTCAGTTCTGACTGTTTCATTGAGCTTTCCTTGCAATAAATCAAGTAATTCCAATTTTTCCGTACTTCCTTTATATTCCTTCAATACCCGAAAGCCTTTTTGGGTTTCACAAACAATCGTTCCACGTCCCTTAAAGGTACGAATTACTTCCATATCATAATTTTCTAAAACACTTACCGCTCTGTCATTCACGTCATTGTCCCCTCCACTAAGATTCTGTCACACTATCCTATGTCCACGGAATCAAAAAAATTCCACAGAAGTAGTAGATTTCTAATCTCCTACTTTTGTGGAATTGCTTTACAACATCTCATTTCTTACAAGCTCTGACAGATATTCTCTTGTATTATGCTCAGGACTCTCAAGAACATCCTCTAACAGCTTTTGCAAAATCGCTCCAAGCTGCTTACCCTGTGGAACACCTAACTCCATTAGGTCTTTTCCGGTAAGTGCCAAATCCTTCAAAGACACACATTCTTCTTTGCGCAAGATTTCCTCGTAAAGTGCTCTTACCTGTGTAAGATTCTCTTCTTTTTCTTTTCTCTGATACATACTCTGTGCCAGCATATCAGCCTGTTTGAGTTCAAGAACCTCAGCAAAATAATCTTTGCCTATTTTATTCAGCGCGCGCCTTACTGCTCGAGGCGTGGCTTCTATTTTGTAGTCATGATATTTGACATATTTTTTGACTTTATTTATGGTATCATTATCAAATTTCAGGCGTCTTAAAATCGCTCCTGCCTTTTCCTCACCCATTTCAGCATGTCCGTGAAAATGACTAATGCCGTCACTGTCCTTTGTCTCCGTATCCGGCTTTGCAATGTCATGCAATAATGCTGCAATCCTAAGAGAACGGTCAGGTCTTACATGTAAAAGAGTCTGCAATAAATGCTCTCCTACATTGTACATATGATGTGGATTATCCTGTGGTGTCTCCATTGCCTTATCAAATTCCGGAAGAATTACTTTAGTCATTCCCAGCTCATAAGCAACTCGTAAATAATCCGGGTGTGGTGATTGTAGCAATTTTACAAGCTCCACCTGTATTCTCTCAGCACTGATGTTTTTCAAGTTCGGAGCAAGCTCTGTGATGGCTTCCTTCGTCTTTTCTTCGATATCATAGCCTAATTGGGCAGAAAAACGTACCGCACGCATCATACGAAGGGCATCCTCCGTAAAACGCTCTCTCGCCTCACCTACACAACGAATAATGCCGTTTTTTAAGTCTGTCATACCGTCAAAGGCATCTACAATGCCACTTCTATGATTGTATGCAAAGGCGTTAATTGTAAAATCCCTACGCTTTAAATCCTCTACGAGATTGGCAGTAAAAATAACCTCTTTGGGATGACGGCTGTCCTCATACTCCCCGTCGATACGATAGGTTGTGACTTCAAAGCCTTCCTTTCCCATCATAACCGTTACGGTTCCATGCTGGATACCGGTGTCTATCGTTCTTGGAAAAACAGCCTTTACCTGCTGTGGTCTTGCACTGGTCGTAATATCCCAGTCATCCGGCTCTCTGTTAAGCAGAGAATCACGTACACAGCCGCCTACCGCATATGCCTCATAGCCTGCCTCCTCTAAGGTATTGATTATATATTCAACTTTTTCAGGTAACTGAATCTGCATGTATCTAACTCCTTTTACCAGCACAAAATCTCATATCCTTCTTCGGTTACAACGAGCTGGATTTCCCACTGTGCAGATGGACTTCCATCATCGGTATAAACCGTCCAGCCATCTTCCTCATCAATGAAAATCTCCTGCGCACCCATATTTATCATTGGCTCAATCGTAAATACCATACCCGGAACCATTAACATCTCTGTTCCTTTTTTCGACACATAGCTTACCCATGGTTCTTCGTGGAACTCCAGACCAATTCCATGACCACCAATTTCACGAACGACAGTATAACCATTCTCTCTTACGAAATCATTGATTGCCTGTCCCATATCTCCTAAATAGCCCCAAGGCTTTACCTGTTCTAAGCCTACCTTGATACTTTCCTTAGCAACTTCCACAAGTCTCTTTTTCTCCTCAGAAACTTCACCAATGCAAAACATACGGGAGGAATCGGAAAAATAACCATTTAATATCGTTGATACATCCACATTTACAATATCACCATCTTTTAACACAACATCTTTTGAAGGAATTCCATGACATACCACGTTATTAATCGAGGTGCAAACACTCTTTGGAAAACCTTCGTAATTAAGCGGTGCAGGAATTGCTCTATTTTTTATCGTGATATCATATACCCACTGGTCGATTTCTTCGGTTGTTACGCCTGCTTTGATATGCTCTGCAACGTAATCAAGAATCTCCATATTTATCTTGGCACTAGCCTTAATACCTTCTATTTGTTCCTTTGTTTTCAGTATCTCTCTATCCGGTACAATAGCACCCTTTAAGCGGAACTCCTCTATTTTGTCATCAAAGCTGCTGTGACATTTTTTATATTTTAAGCCGCTGCCACACCAGCATGCATCGTTTCGTCCTAATTTTATCATTTCTTTTCATTCCTTTTCATCTAATTCTTTATTATATTACATTTACTTTTTCATGCAATAAGATTGGAGGTCTATTTACCCTAAAATAACTTGGTGAATAGCCATAGCTTTTCTGGAATGCCCTTGTAAAAGCCTCATGAGAAGAAAATCCATAGCGAACTGCTATATCTATTAGACGTTCATCGGTTTTCAACAATAAATCCGCTGCTAACGTCAGCTTTCTCTTTCGGACATATTCTTTATAAGACATTCCTACATGTTCATGAAACTTTGCAGAACAGTAAAATTTAGAATACCCCATATCAGCTGCCATTCTGTCTAAAGTCGGCTCGTTTTCTATATTATGTTCTACCCACTCTACCATGTCTTCCACAGTCTTCACAGACATTATCCTCACTCCTTGCAGCTATAGTATATTATTATTTTTTATTCCATACTTGATTTTTCTTGCAATTATTAATATATCAGATTCTTATAGAAATAGAAATATCTTCGTCCGTTAACCAAAAAGGATGTCGCACATTAGTACGACATCCCGTATATTTTATCCTTTATTTCACTAACTCAAGTGTCTGTCTAGCAATAGCAAGCTCTTCATTGGTAGGTACGCAAAGCATTGCAACCTTGCAGCCATCCTTAGAAATCACTCTGTCTTCGCCTCTTACGTTGTTCTTCTCATCATCAATTTCAGTTCCAAGATATCCTAAGTACTTAGAAATCTCTGCACGACCAACCTTGTTGTTCTCACCAACACCTGCTGTAAATGCAATGGCATCAACACCATTCATAGCTGCTACATAAGAACCAATATACTTAGCTACTCTGTAATGGAAAGCATCTAATGCAGCCTTTGCACGATGATTTCCTTCTGCTTCTGCTGCCTCAATATCTCTAAAGTCGGAAGAGATACCTGTCATACCATATACACCAGATTTCTTATTCAACACGTTGTTCATTTCAGCAGGAGTTAATCCTTCCTTCTGGCAAATGAAATCACAGATTGCAGGGTCAATATCACCAGAACGTGTTCCCATGATAAGTCCCTCTAATGGTGTAAGTCCCATAGATGTATCAACACACTTTCCATGGTCTACTGCTGAGATAGAAGCACCATTTCCTAAGTGACAAACGATAATCTTCATATCTTCTCTCTTCTTGCCAAGAATCTCTGCTGCTCTTGCAGATACATAATCATGGCTTGTACCATGGAAACCGTAACGTCTTACCTTATATTTCTCATAATATTCGTATGGAAGTCCATAGAGATATGCTTTCTCAGGCATTGTCTGATGGAATGCGGTATCAAATACTGCTACCATAGGAACATTTGGCATGATTTCCTTGCAGGAATTAATACCAATCAGATTAGCAGGATTGTGTAATGGTGCAAGATCATTACACTCTTCAATTGCCTTCATAACTTCATCGTTAATTACAACGCTGGATGCGAACTTCTCGCCACCATGAACTACTCTGTGTCCTACTGCACCGATTTCATCAAGAGACTTGATGACACCATGTCCGGCATCTGTTAATGCATTGATAACCAACTGAATTGCTGTTGTATGATTTGGCATAGGAGTCTCAATTTTCACCTTATCCTTGCCTGCCGGTGTATGTGTAAGTAAGCTTCCATCAATACCGATTCTTTCGCAAAGACCCTTTGCAAGTACAGCTTCTGTATCACTATTGATTAACTGATATTTTAATGATGAGCTTCCACAATTAATAACTAAAATGTTCATGGTTCTACCTCCGAATATGTGTGTTAATATGTTCTGATTTTAGTGTACTACTTTTTTTACCAAAATGAAAGCGCTTACATTCGATTTTTTTGGTTTTTTTTACATACAAAATTGAAAATTAAAAATACCGCATTAGTATTTCCACCAATGCGGTATTTATTACACGTTTATAATCGAGTAGAGTTACCTACTAGCGCCATTATTTAGCGATTAAAATCATAACGTCTGTGAAATCGTCTGTCTTAATTGCAACATTACCAATTTCATTTACAGCCATAGCCGTTACAAACTTGTAGCTTGCTACATCCTCTGTAAGAACATAGATGTAAGCAATCTTACCAACATTCTCGCTACCTACATGATAATGAAGTGTAGCACTTGCCGGAAGCTTTGTTCTCTCACTTGCAATGACACGAACTGTATTAAAACCTTCTGCGAAGTCCTTAACAGGCACCATAGTAGATGTAAGGTTCATATCACCTGCTACACTATTTACTTCCTGCATATCAAATGTAATACCTACATTCTTGTTTACAACTGCTGCCAACTGTAACTTCTGTCCATAATACTTCTGTAACAGCTCTACTCTTAACATACCACTCTTAGAGATGTTTACCTGTTCAAAAGTATATCCTGCCGGCAATGCTGGAGCATCTACCAAAGGAGTAACCACTTCTTCGATTGTTACTGTTTCCTTCTCTACTACAACTGTTGCTGTGCTGCTTGAAGAGTTACTGTCAGAGTCATCAGATGATGCGCCATTATCTGACGGAATATTCTCTGATGAATCATTATCAGTAGAACCATCTTCCGGCTTCACTTCTGGTACATTTCCTTCAATACTTCCGTCTGTTTCTCCACCGATTTCTACATCAGTTGAACCTGTTCCACCGATAGAAGAACCTGTCTTTGCTTCATCTGTTAATACTAAGAAACCATGTGTGTTAATAGTTCCATCAGCGTTTCTATCAATCGTTGTAAACTCTAATGATTCGAACCAGCTATCTGTAACAGTAACGCCTTCTGTATTCTTAGAAGTTTTAGAAGCTACATCCCAATAATAGTTCTCTGCATTCTGAACCTTAGAAGTATCCTGACTTCCTAATAACTTAAGCTGTTCTGCAACACCTGTACCGATATTCTTTCTATAAGAGATTACACCATCTGCCACATAAGCTGTATTAGCTGCTGTATTTGTATAAAGTGCTACGTTGTAGCTTTCGTTATCAAAGGATACACAATCATATACTTCAATATCAGGACAGCTATTAGAGTCAATACCCTTTGCCTTGTTAAAGAATGCGATAGAGTTCTTCAGTACATGGTGTCCTGACATGCTGTCACCACCCATCTTGAAACCATTACCGTTTCCGGCATTAATCTCATTACCGCTTTCGTCTAATACATATCCATTCTTATAGGCAACTGAGTTCTGAATCGTAACTGCACCAATACATCCGGACTGAACCTTTGCGAATAAATCCCATCCATCATCTGCATTATGGTGTGCAATACATCCATCAAATACGTTTCCGTCACCAACTGTCAGCTTAGCTGCGAATCCGTCTGCGTCTTCATAACCCTTATCTGCATTCAGGTATGAAGTACAGTTAAGAATCAGATTGTTTGCCGGCCAATCTTCGTAGTTATCTGTGCTGAGATATCTACTAATCTGAATACCTGTGTTTCCGTTCTTGTATGCATTAATCTGATCAACAATGTTATTGTTACCTGAAATCTGCATACCCTTCTGAGCATCTGCAGATCTTGTTACATCAAATCCCTTGAAGTACCAATAATCACCTGCAAGTACCATACCTGCACAGCGTCCACCAAAATCAAATACAGGTCTTGTTGAAGCTTCAGGATCAGCTACCATGTAAATCATGTTGTCAGCTGTACCGTTAATACCTCTTTCAACCTTAATTGTGCTCTTTAAGTTGTATGTACCTTCCATAATAACAATGGTCTGTCCAGCCTGTACATACTTCACTGCTGTATAAACATCAAGCGGGTTAGCCTTTGTACCGTTTCCGGTTGCTTTTCCGTTTGGTGATACATAGATAGAATCTCCAGCCTCACCAAAGCTCTTGAATGTTACTGTATGCGTAAACTCTACTGTTTCATATGATGAAAGCTTCTCATATTCACTTGGCTTGTAATCAGCATCTGGAGTAAATGTTACATCAAATTTATTATTTCCTAATGCAATCTCTACTTCCTGAGAAACCTTTTCGTTAGCCTTAACATCTGACTTATTTACAACTTCGTTGCCCTTATCATCAGTAATTACAAGTGAACCATCTGCATTTCCGACAAATGTCAACTCATAAATTGGAGAGTTTGCTACGGTTGCAGATGTAATCTTGAAATTAGGTGTTACTAATGTAACCGGTCTTTCCTCTGCCGGAGCATCATCTTCCGGAGTGATTGTTGTAAATTCGATATCTGTAAATGTAATATCTGCATTTCTTGATGCAAAGAATCCTAAGTATACGGAATCCTTGTCAATCTGGCTTAATGCTTCTGTATCATAATACTTCTTTGTAGTTGTATTACCTTCTGCATCAGTATAGCTTACAAAGTAACCTGTGTTGTTCTTCTGAATGGTAAATCTAAAGTCAGTGTAACCACCATCAACGTTTGTACCATTTCCTACAACATTAGTTGCACCAGTCTTTCCACCGGTTAAATCTAAAGTAGTACATGCAGACTTAAACTGTTCATTAATTAGTGTAGTATTGTTTGCCTCAAACTCTGCAAGATTATCAGCTGTTACACCAATCTTCTCCTGAGATCCAATACCAAGCTTCATAGAAACCTTCTGCTTGGTTGTATCATCTGTTACTGTTCCTGTCTCTGAATCATAATAGTATTCAACTTTGCTGGCAATTGCCATATATGCATTGTTCCAGAAAGCTGTACCCTCACCATGCTTACCTACACGGTCAGCTGCCATCATACCAAAGCCTTCCTGACCATTAGAAAGTGTCCACTTATTTACATGAGCAGTAGCTGATAATGTAAAGTTCGTTGTAGCAGGATCAATTTCTGTATAGTAGAATGCAAGACCATCTGTTGAACCAGGTACAATCTTACCCTTTCCACCTGTAGAATATACTCTTACGCTGCCATCTTCTAACTCTTCATAACCATTGCTGCTTGTGTTAGTACTTGAACCGTATGCTGCAAAATACCACTTTGTCTCAACCTCATCTGCAACTGTCTTTTCAATCGTTGCTTCTGTTGTATCTTCGCCTCTTACTGCTGTAACCTCAATAGTATAAGTTTTACCAACTTCTAAGCCTTCGATTGCAGCAATCAATTCTTCTGTTGTGATTTCAATATCCGTTCCTTCTACCGAAACGATATATTTCTCAGCTTCCTTTACAGCATCCCATTCCACTTCAACAATTCCATCACCCACATTGTAAGCGCCCTTAATATTTGGAGTTGTTAATGGTAATAGGAAATTAAAATTCTTTGTTTCTGCCCCCAGCTTATCCTCTTCACCATCACGAATAGCCTTTACAGAGAATGTGTATGTACCTGAATTTTCCGGTTCAAACTTGAGTGTATGCTCTGTCTTCTCTGCCGCAGAGTTTCTTGTTGCAATTTCATTGCCCTGTGCATCTGTCATTACTACAGTAACCTTATCTGCTCCGTCATAACCAACATTTGCTTTTACTGTTACATTTACAATATTTGCATCTTCTACATCTAATGCAACTTCTGTAATAATCGGAGCCTCTACGTTTGCCCAATCCGCACGAGGTGGCTTAACTGCTCCACTAGGAGTCTCTGTAACTTCTACCTTGAAGATATAGTTATTACCTACTGCTGAGCCAAGATAGTAGGTTCCTGCTTCTGCTAAATCAAAGGTGGAAATGCAGGTTGCATTCTTTGCTAATGTCTCTGCTGTTGTTGCTACTGCAACACCGGATGCATCAAGGATGGTCATTTGACGGTTGTTATCTCCGCCTTCTACCCACCATACCTTTACGGTTGCTGCATTACTTGTTGTAAACTTAATTGCATTCTTGTCAATTGCAGCAACACCACCGAAGTTTACTCTCTGTGTTGGCGCATATCCATCATCGAATGTCTTGCTGCTTGAATCTACCTTTGTCTTTACACTATAAATCAATGTAAAGTAGTCTTCTGTACCAGCCTTTTCAGAATCGCCGTCTACCTTTGCACCCTGTGCAAATGCTGTTAAATCGGCTGTTGTATCTAATACGAATTCTGTTGTCGTAGAAGTTGCTCCACCTTCAGATGGGTTCTCTTCCGGAATCTCACGACGGAATGCTTCCAAACTGATTTCTGTTCCATCGTTCATTACAGGACTAGTTAATACGGTAGCCCATGCCACACGATTTGCGCTGTTATCAGCACCAGACTTTTCAATTGTGCCATATTCGCACATTCCTGCAGATTCACCACTAAGTGAATTATTCCAGCCTATTGGAGCAATTAAAGAACTATCTGTGCTAGCCCAATGTGCATCAGCTGCATCAATTGTTGTGTTATAGAAAATAACCTCACTTGTATCTGCCTGCCATGGTCTTCCCAAATATCCAGGCTTAGAAGTATAGGCAGATGCCGTATCTACTCCTGGTGTTGTTGAAGTAATGTGACATTCGTACATCAAATAACCACGACCAGACTTCTGCTGAGCTGCTGTGATGTATCCTACATCATTCTTATCTTCACTGGTATTGAATACTAAATCACACTTATTGAAAATAGCAATCATTCCACCGAAAATATAGTCTGTTCCACCATAAATAGAACATTTATTGAATTCTACATAAGTATTTGTTCCGCCGTAAAGTGTATCCTGACGACCAACAAACTTACAGTTATCAAATACAATATCATTCAGACTGTTGTACATAGCGAGTGCTGCTGCACGTTCTACGTATGCCTTATTCTGAACAGTAACATCGCCTGCTTCCATATCTGCTCTTGCTTTGCTACCTTCTTTTGCTGCGCCCTGTTTAACAATAATATCGTTTGCTGCCTTCTCAGATACATACTGATTGAAGGAGTTCTCAAAAATAATTCCATCTGCTTCAAATCCGCTTGCTGTAACAACTACTGTTGCATTCCAATAGCTTCCTGCTGTTGTACCAGAACCTGGATTCTCAAAAGAAGGATATCCATTTTCTTTATTTACTGCTAATAATTCTTCATCATACTTACAGTCACTGCCCATACTATAATAGGTATATCCATGTCCATAATATGAAGTAATACGAACTGCACCTTCTGCAATATCAACACCCTTATTGGTTAATTCAATGCTTGGGTTAGCACTTGCATTCTTTAAGGTAATGTTCTCTACATCAATTACGAGCATTTCTTCGTAGTTACCCGGCTCAATAGCGATTACAACTCGTTCTTCCTCAGAGCGTTCCATATTACGAACTGCCTCAAGAGCTTCATTAATTGTCTTGTAATCACCATTTGTTCCAACAGAAATCTCTGCTTTGTAAGGTACACTCTTCTGGTCTGCACCATTCATTACAATCGTAATAGTCTGTGCTTTTCCATTTACCTTAACATCTGGTGTAAGCCCCTGTGTATATCCTGTTAATTCAGCGATTACCTTGTATTGGCCATCTCTTAAGGAAACTCCTTCAGTTCCAATAAAGCTATAGGTATAACCGTCTGCTGTATATTCTTCGTTTAATCTATTAAAGGTAAGCTTAATACTTTCTGCTTCCTCGGCAGAAACACCTTCTACCTTAACTTCAATATCATATACAGACTTCTTTTTAAATACGATATCTAACGTACCATCTTTTTCTACCTTTACTGTCGTTGTTTCAAGTGCATAATCTTCTACACCTGATTCTTTTACTTCATACTTAACTCCCTGTTCAAGCGTTGCAGAATATGTTACTTCATCTGCATTAATCACTAACTCAGGAATAAATACATTATCAGATATGAATTCTAACTTCAGATTCTTTGCTTCCTTTGTTGTCAAATCTGCAAGAGAACCAGTAACATTAACTAAATCAACTGCTATGATATTTACATTAAAGTTCTTTTTGCCTTCTGCATTTTTAATTGCAAATGAATTATTTTCATCTACAATATAACCATTTGCACCAGAAAGCTTAATATCATATCTGTACTGTTCAGATAAGCTTACTTCATACTTTCCGTCTGCAATCTTTGCTTCTGTTACAACACCTGTTGTCTGGTTTGTAAACTCTAAAACTGCACCATTAATCTTTGCTTCTGCAGGAGCAGTTACTTTACCGCTTACCGTTATAACATCTGGTCTTTCTCTATAAATACGAGCTACTACTAACTTCTCTGTTGCAGAATGAATGGTATAATAGCCATCCTCTGCTGCATAGAAGGTCATCTTCTGTGCATTCGATGACTTACCTTCATATGTCTTTACATTTGTAGCACCACTTGGTGCTGTCCATGTAAGGTCTGATTTTGAACCATTACTTGATATGATAAATGTAAAGATATCTCCAGCCTTAGCTGCTACCTTAAAGTTAACATCTGCTGTTGCTCCCTTATTCGAATAAATATATCCGCTATAAATAATGTTGGAATCTTCAATATCCTTAAGACTCTTATCATCATAACGAGTAATATCTGCATTGGTAGATCTTAAACGATGTGCAGTAGTATATCCACCGTCATTAAATGCTAACTCAACATTACCACTTTCATCTAGCACTTCAAATGCAGCGATATTAGGTCCCTTTGTACCTGCTGTAATATCTTTATACCAACTATTAATAATGTCTTTTGTTAACCTATTGTTATAGTCAATATACTCTGTGTCTGCTAACTGCTCTGCACCAAAATCCCAAACATCAACTACATGCTTTGTTGTATCTGTTTCTATAACATCTACAGTAAGCTCTACAAGGTCTTCTGCTACCTTTAATAAGGTGCTTCCTGAAACTGTTGCGGTAATAGATGCCTCTGTGCAGTTCAACTTATAGGTTGCACCAATGGTTAACTTAACTGTCTCACCATCTGTTAATGTAAGTATTTCTTCTGCATCTGCCTGATTTGTTAACGTAAGCTCTGCATTTCCTAATACACCATCTGTATCCACAATGCTTACAATCGGATTTACTACAGTAGAAGTAATATCAATTGTTACATCTAAATCTTCGGTTGTTGTTACAACTGTTTTAATATTTTTTGCTTTTGCTGCAATATCTGCATTATCTGATACAATATCATAGGTTGCATTTACCTTTAAGGTAACCTTTCCACCCTTTGTAACATCAACTACATCAGTAGCATCACTCTCATTTACTAATGTAATTTTGCTATCGCCAAGTAACTCATCTTCATCGTTAATCGTAATGTTCGCAGTTACTTCTGTCTTATCTGGCTTTGGTTCTGTTCTTACAACGGTAATTACAGGTACATAAGTCTGTTCCGCAAAAGTAAGTACTAAGTCACCTGATTTACCTTCATAGTCATATACCACAGCAGCTCCATCCTGATGATAGCAGGTTTCTGTCTTTGTAGAGATTGTATCATTTAAGTCAGTACCATCCATTGTAAATGTTACAGTTGCATCTGCTTTTGTATACTGACATCCGCCAATGCTAATCTTTGCTTTCTCAGGCACTGCAATTGTAATCGTGTTATTTGTTTTGAATAAACAACCATGCTGTTCTCCGTTATACGCATATGCATTATTCGGACCACAAGCTACTGTTAACTTTTCGTCTGCGGAGCTTACCGTTGCCTTTCCATCTGTATCAGTAGGAACAATACTACCATCACAGAAATTGTATACTGTTTTTACGCCTTCCATTTCTGTGATTTCAGATACACTTTTCAAAGTCATTAACGCCTTTTCCGGCAATGTCTCTTCCTCGGTTGTCGTTTCTTCTTCAGAAACTGACTCTTCCTCAGTTGTTGTTTCCTCTTCAGAAACTGATTCTTCCTCAGTTGTTGATTCTTCTTCAGAAACTGACTCTTCTTCACTCGTTGACTCAACTGTTGAAGCTGCTTCCGTTGTTACTTCCGCGCTTGAGCTTTCCACACTTGAGCTTTCCTCGGAACTCGAATTTTCCTCAGCAGACACGCTTTCTGCCACAGGAATCTCTTCGTTCTCGCTTCCAACTGATATAGTTGCTTGCGTTGTTACTTCTGTTGCTGTCTCTGTTTCACTGACAACACCAATCTCCGTTGCTTCTACAATTTCGCTTCCTTCTGTAGCGGCAACTGATAAGCTCGACATCATCATGGCTATACATAATAAAAATGCCATGATTCTCTTTTTCGTCTTACTCCTTCTCTTGTTCATAAGTCCTCCATTTCATGAACTCTTTACTCAAAACACTCCCTATTCCTTTCAAGGTTCCCTCACTTATTTTCATGTAAGCGCTTACATGAAATCGTATAAAATATTAACGAATAAAGTTAATATATCAGATGAAATGCACAATTTCAATACGAAAATGCACATTTTTGCAATCATATTGCTATTAGCATAACAAATTTTGGCATTCGTTTTTGTGCATTTTGACACTTTTATTTCACTTTTTACTAAACGTTTTTTTATATTTTTCTTCAAAAACCTCAAATTTTGTCTTCTTTTGTCTCATTTCTGACACTTTTAACACCAATTTAAATTTTTTATTGTAAGTGCTTACTTTATATTTTCAGTCTTCTTTTATTCTGTCATTTAATTTTACAACTTTATTTTTTAATATTTTTTCACAACAAACAAAAAGCATTTCTATTTAATTTTACTAGAGAATGTGCAAAGCACATTCTTGCGCCGCTGAAGCGTCGCATAAGCGACAATTTTCCACTGCTTCAGCGTGCGCATAGACTTTTATATGATAGGAAATTCCCATCATATAAAAAGAGCAACACTCCTATACGAAGTATTGCTCTGTATTCTTAGCTTTTTATTATTAATATGCTCTTCCCCAGTAAACCATTTTCTTTGCTGGTTTTCCACAGCATACACAGGTATCTGATAAATTCTCCTGCTCAAATGGCATACAACGGCTTGTTGCGGCAAGCTCTTCCTTAATCTTATCTTCACAAGCCTGCTCTCCACACCACATAGACTTTACAAAGCCTGGCTTGTTATTAATAGTATCACAGAACTGCTCCCAGCTTGTTGCGGCATAGGTATGCTCTTCTAAATGAGCCTTTGCAGTCTCATACATATCCTTCTGGATAGTTTCAAGAAGCTCTGCTGCCTTTACTTCTACCTCATCAAGACTTACTTCAATCTTTTCTCTGGTATCACGACGAACAAATACGCACTTGTTGTTCTCAATATCCTTTGGTCCGATTTCGATTCTAAAAGGAACACCTCTCATCTCACACTCAGAGAACTTCCATCCCGGACTCTTGTCTGTATCATCAACCTTCACACGACAGCCCTGTTCAACCAGACGATCACGAAGCTCATAGGCCTTGTCAAGAACGCCTTCCTTCTTCTGCTGAATAGGAACTACCATAATCTGAACAGGAGCAACCTTAGGTGGAAGCTTTAATCCTGAATCATCACCATGCACCATGATAACAGCACCGATTAAACGTGTTGTCATACCCCATGATGTCTGATGTACATATTTTAAAGTATTATCCTTATCTGTATACTGAATACCGAATGCCTTTGCAAAACCATCACCGAAGTTATGGCTGGTTCCGGACTGTAATGCCTTACCATCATGCATCAGTGCTTCAATGGTATAAGTAGCCTCTGCACCTGCAAACTTCTCTTTATCAGTCTTCTGCCCCTTAACAACAGGAATCGCAAGTACATCCTTTAAGAAATCAGCATATACATTTAACATCTGAATGGTTCTTGCTTCTGCATCCTCAGCTGTTGCATGCGCTGTATGTCCTTCCTGCCATAAGAACTCACGGCTTCTTAAGAATGGTCTTGTTGTCTTTTCCCAACGCACAACAGAACACCACTGGTTATATACCTTTGGTAAATCTCTATAAGAATGAATCTCATTTGCATAAAAATCACAGAACAATGTCTCTGATGTAGGTCTTACACAAAGTCTTTCCTGTAATGGCTCTAATCCACCATGTGTTACCCATGCAACCTCAGGAGCAAATCCTTCTACATGATCCTTCTCCTTCTGTAATAATCCTTCTGGAATAAACATTGGCATATATACGTTTTCTACGCCTGTTTTCTTGAATTCTGCATCCAACTGATTCTGAATCTGTTCCCAAATTGCATATCCTGCAGGCTTGATAATCATACAGCCTTTTACGCTGGAATAATCACATAACTCTGACTTCTTAACGATGTCTGTGTACCATTGTGCGAAATCTTCATCCATAGAAGTAATCGCTTCTACAAGTTTCTTGTCATTTGCCATTTTTCATCTTCCTTTCTCAATTAAACAATAACGACAAAAACGCCGTGCATAAGTCCTGTATTCTAACAGGGGCCTATGTACGGCGTTACCACCCTTTATTTTACTCATCATACCGTTATCGCCGGCGCTACGCTGTATTTTCATACAGGACTCCAAGGTAGGTTCTGAAGCTTAAGCGTAAGAATCTTCCAGCCTTTCGATTCTCTCTCTGGACGCATCCACCACATACTATTCCTTTTCATAGTCATTTTTATATATATCAGTTAGTTTATGCCAGCTCTATCAAAAAGTCAACCGCTTTTTAATCGATATCGCTCTGTCCGGTTATGATTCGTTTAATCTCTGATTTCAAGAATACTAACTTATACGGGCGAACAATATAACCTGCCGCATTCACTTCACGACACTGCATTACCGTATCTCTGTCACACAAAGCCGTCACAAAAAGAATAGGAATCTGATGCTTTGTCATCTCCTGAATCTTTTTTGCCGTTTCAATTCCATTCATCTCCGGCATATCAATATCAATGATAAACAAATCCGGATATGGATTCTTTTTTAGATAAAGCAATGCCTGAACACCGGATTTTAACAAGGTCATATCATATATATGTTTCAAATCTTCATCAAGCTGAACTAGATTGCTTTTCATATCATCTACAGCCACGATATGAAATTTCTTCCCCGGGTTCACCATCTGTTTTCTGGTTTTCTCAGCATTTTCTGTTACTGCATCGGTCTCATCTGTGGAAGTAATAATGGTAATATTAAGATTCTCAGACGACTCCAGATCAAGTATTCTGCCATCCATTGTCTTTAATATCGGACGAAGATTTCGATTACCGGTATTGTCATAAATAATCGCTTCTCTTCCGTCGGAAAGCAGTACTGTAGTTCCCATCGGAAACAATGGTACATAACGAAGAAAAGCTTCTACTACTCTTTTATCAAACATAATATCACAGGCACCCATCAAATACTCAGATGCCTCATATGGCGAATACGGACGCTTATACGGACGCTTTGAGGTAAGTGCATCGTACACATCAGCAACATGCAAAATCTTTGTATAAAGAGACAGCTCTGATCCATCCACACCATGCGGATAACCACTTCCATCTTCATTTTCATGATGATAAAGAACCGCCTGCTTAATCTGAGCCGAGATTCCCACCCTATTCTTTATCATCTCGTAGGAACGCTCTGCATGAGACTTCATAATACTGAATTCTTCTGCTGATAATCGTTCCGGCTTATTAATAATCTCAGCAGCAATTGACATCTTACCAAAATCATGAAGCAAAGATGCCATTACAAGATTCTTCAAATCATCTGCTTCCAGCTTTAACCCTAAGCCAATAACACAAGAATATACTGCAACGTTTACGGAATGCGCATAGGTATAGTCATCAAAGGTTCGTAAATCCGTCAAATCAAGAGACAGCTTGCCCTTAGATGCTATCTGTTCTACAATATCCTTGGCAACATCCTGGCATTTATCAATATTCTGGGTTCTTACACTTGCAAGGCCTTCCGCACGCAATTCCGGCGTAATAACTGCTTCTATCTCAATTCCTTGAGACAATTCATCCTGTATATATACTCCATCAAAGCCCAACTTTTCCAGCTTGGAAATATAAGCTGTAGTAAGCCTCGCATTACTGCTTATCAGGGTTCTTCCATAAGAATCAAACAAATCATATGCAAGACTCATCCCCGGTTCTGCATCTTTTAGCGAAACGTATCTCATCGTTTTCCTCCTCCGACAGCTTCGTCTATCTCTCTCAATAATTGGCTGCCTTTTTCATATTCCAGCTCATTACATGCCTCCTGCAACTGCTGCAAAAGCTTCGTCTGTGCTTCATTCAGCTTAATCTCTTCCAGTGATGAAAGCACATTTTCTATCTGTTTTAGATTATAGGAATCAAAAGCTTTTTTCAACTCTAAAAATAACTCATTTATAGAATAGTTTTGTGGCACTTCTTTCTTTATCACTGGAATAGCATCTCTTTGGCTTGCTATCTCTTCCAAAACTGATTCCAACACCTGCAGGAAATACTCTATATTAGCATAGATATATGCCATATTATCGTCTCTTACAGCCATTTCCATTTGTTCTGCAAAATCGCTGATTTCCTGTTTGCCAAGCTGTCTGCTTGCTCCCTTTAAACCGTGCATTTTAACCCGAAACAGCTCCTTGTCCTCTCTCAAATAACACGGCAATTCCTTAATTAGTGGTCTCATTTCCTTTTCGTAGGTATCCAGAATCCTACGATAAACCTCTTTTTTATATATCATTCTGTATCCCTCCGACCTGTCAGTATTCTATCCATTTCCGCTTTTAAAAAGGTCGGATTATATGGTCGTAAGATATAGCCTGCAGCATTCATCTTACGACACTTTAATACAGTTTCCATATCACTCACTGCTGTTACATATAAAATCGGAATCTCTTTATCTAACTGCTGCTGAATCCGCTTTGTCGTCTCGATTCCATCCATTACCGGCATATCAATATCCAGTATAATCAAATCCGGAGCAGGGTAATTTTTTAAATACCCCAAAGCCTGCTGACCACTTTTCAAAGCGGTAATCTTATATTGATTTTCTAAAATTCCACGAAGCACCTGCAAGTTCGTTTTTATATCGTCAACCACCATAATATGATACTCCTGTAGTGGAGTAATCATTTTCTGTCTCTCTTCTTCTGACCGTCTTGCTACCTGAAGTTCTTCCTCTGTCTCATTTACAATCTGTAAGGTGAGACAAGTAGCATCTGATAAATCCAGCTCCTGTCCATCAAAAAGACGTATAATCGGACGCAAATTATGAATACCATAGTTTTCAACAATAATGCCTTCTCTTCCGTCATTTAAAACCACCTTGGTTCCCTTCTGATAAAGCGGTATATATTTTAAAAGTACATCGACTACCAGCATATCAAACTGAATACCACTGGCTCCCATCAAATATTCGGCTGCCTCCATTGGCGAATACGGATTCTTATATGGACGCTTTGAAATCAATGCATCATATACATCGGCAACATGAAGAATTCTAGTAAAAAGAGTCTGTTCCTCTCCACTTATTCCTTTGGGATACCCGCTTCCATCTATGTTTTCATGATGATGTAACACAGCTGTCTTAATCTGAGCCGAAAGGTCGATTCGTTCCTTAATCATCTCATAGGATCTTTCCGCATGAGATTTCATAATCTGATATTCTTCCTGTGTCAGTCGTCCTTTTTTATTTAAAATATCAGAATCTATAAACTGTTTTCCAAAATCATGCAGTAATGCCGCTAATACCAAACTCTCCATTTTCATCTGGTTCATCTTCATACCAAATCCAATGGCACAACAAAGAACAGCAACATTCACGGAATGCGCATAGGTATAATCATCGTAAGTTCGTAAATCCATTAAATCCAGCGAGACAATACCTTTTTTTAAAATCTCACCTACGATATCCTTTGCCACGTCCTTACATTTATCTATATTCATTTCTCTGACATATGCCATCCCCTGCATACGTAGCTCCGGCGAAATAGCAGGCTCTATCTCTATACCCTTTGATATCTCATCATCAATATAAATTCCATCAAAACCATATCCCTCCAGCTTCATAATATACTGCTCTGTCAGGATACTTCCTGAATGAATCAACGCTCTTCCATAAGAATCAAATAATGTATATCCCAAACACATCCCTGCCTGCGCTTCTTCCATTGGAATATATCTCATTGGTAACCTCCTGATACTTTTTCAGACCATACTACTTATATTTTATCACATTGTTTCATTTTTTAAAGTTTTATTCGCTATTGTCACAATTTTCTTTGCTAATTTCTTAATATGCATTGCATTTTTGCAACCGCTTTCTTAAAATAGAACTATAATTTTTCATAAGGAGGTTTTTTATGGATACCATTATCATACCTGTTTCCCATTCCTGCCGTTTTCATCTTGGTGATGAACCCAATGCATGGCAGGCATGGTTTGATGATTCTGACTGGCAGAAGGTTACATTACCACACGACTGGTCTGTAGCTCTTCCTTTTTCCCGCGATTATTCCAGTGGCACAGGCTATCTTGCCGGTGGCATTGGCTGGTATCGTATTCATATTACGCCACAGGAGGAATGGAAAGGACACCAGATTTCCATTCATTTTGATGGCATCTATAAAAACAGCAGAGTCTGGTGCAACAGCTACTATCTAGGAGAACGTCCAAATGGCTATATTTCCTTCTCCTATGATATTACGGAACAGTTTCGTTTTGATGCCGAGAACATTATCACTGTCTATGTAGACCGTAGAGAAATCGCAGATTCCCGTTGGTTTACAGGATCCGGCATCACTCGCAAAGTATCTTTAGTAATAGAAGACCCTGTACATCCGGTAAAGGACGGCATCTTTTTCTCTACACCAAAGGTAACAGAAGAGGAAGCATCCTATCTTGTTCAGAATGAGATTATAAATACCAAGCAAGAAGCATGTGCAGTTACCGTTACAAATCTTCTGTTTGCCAAAAATGGTGATCTGGTCGCAGAAAGCCGCAACCAAGCAACCATTCCTGCAAAGCAGACCATGCTAATCGAGACACAGGGCATTGTAAAAAATCCACTTTTATGGTCTCCAAAGGAGCCTAACTTATATACCTTAAAGACCTATATCGCTTATGGAAACAGTAAGGGCAATCCTGCTGCCAAAGGAACCATTACCGCTGGCGCAGGTCTCTCCTCCACACAAAAGGTAGGCATCCGCTCCTTCCGTTTCCATCCTGATAAGGGCTTTTTCTTAAATGGACAGCCTTACGTCTTCAAGGGCGTTTGTGTACATCATGATGCCGGTTGCCTTGGTGCTGCTGTTCTTCCCGAGGTATGGCATCGCCGCTTGATGAAGCTTCGCGAAATGGGTTGTAATGCCATTCGTATGAGCCACAATCCGCACATGCCAGAGCTATATGATTTATGTGATTCTCTTGGCTTCTTCGTCATGGACGAAGCCTTTGATGAATGGGAAGGACCCAAAAATAAATGGAGCACCGGCCACAATGTCTATCCACCAAAGCATGAGGGCTATTACGTGGACTTCCCTGCATGGCATGAAAAAGACTTAGTTGACCTGATTCGCAGAGACAGGAATCACCCAAGTGTCATTATGTGGAGTATCGGAAACGAGATTGATTATCCAAATGACCCGTATTGTCATGCATCCTTCTCTACCATGACTGGTAATAACGACGCGAATAAACCGGCTGCGGAACGTATGTACAATTCTTCTCGTCCGGACGCCTCAAGGCTTGCCTTCCTCGCAAAGCACTTGTGTGACATCGTAAAGAAAACAGACACCACTCATCCGGTAACCCTTGCCGCTGCTTTTCCGGAATTATCGGCCAAGCTAGGCTTTATTGATCCACTTGATGTAGTTGGCTTCAATTATAAAGAGCATCTGTATAAGGAACACCACGAGGCGTTTCCTGACAAGCCTTTCCTTGGAAGTGAAAATGGACATACCTACAGTCAATGGAAGGCTGTTACCGACAATGACTATATCTCAGGGCAGTTCCTGTGGACAGGCATTGATTATCTGGGTGAAGCTCATGGCTGGCCAATTCATGGCTCCGGCGCAGGACTCCTCACCCTTGCAGGCTTTGAAAAGACAGGCTACTACCGCAGACAGAGCTTCTGGTCTGAAAAGCCGATGGTACATCTTGCTACTATTCGCGAAGAAGATAGTACACATACTTCATGGGGGCAGGAATATCCAACTGCTTTGGAATGCGAGTTTGCTCCTGTTTCCGAATGCTGGGATTATGTACCAGGCGAGCTTGTTGTAGTAAAATGCTACACCAATCTGGAAGAAGCTGAATTTTTCTTAAACAAAACAAGTCTTGGCACTTATAAAAAAGAAAAAAACTGTGACTGTATCCTGATTACCATACCTTTTGAGCCAGGCGAATTAAAGGTTCACGGCATTATTTCTTCCGGACGTAATAAACGATATGTAACACATTCTCTGACTAGCACGAACAGTGCCTGCCAGATGCAGCTAATTGCTTATCCAACACCTGGAAGTACCTTGAAACAAATTGAAGTTACCATGTGTGATTTCAAAGGAAACCGTGTCTATCATGACAGCACCTTGCTGAAAGTTCAAGTTGAAAATGGTAAGCTAATCGGATTAGAAAATGGAGACCTTGCTGATGTAACCGATTATACATCTACAAGCAGAAGAGCTTATCACGGTCAGCTATTAATCTACGCTATACCTGATGATACCTCTCAGAAAATGACTATTCATGTGGAAGGTGAACAAGTTAAAAAAGCTTCTATTACCATATAAGAGAACAAAAAAGGAATCCTCTTTCTTTTTGAGGATTCCTTTTTATTCTCTTCTTCCTTTTTAAATTTCATCTGCAATCGGTGCTGTAACAACAACACTTGCTACCACTGTAATCACGACTGCAATAATAATCAGAAGCATTCCGCCCAGTAATAAAAGAACTCCACTTCCTGCATTATCCTCAACTGCCTCTGCTGTAGCTACCTGTTCTTCCGCAATCACTACTGTATCAGACGAAGCCTGTACTGTTGACGCTCCTGGTGCAAACGCTGCAACAAAGATTCCAATCAATAATGCAAAAAACAAACGAACTAATCTACCAGACATTTTATTCACTCTCATACAATACCTCCACCTTTGGTTTTATTATATCCCAATTACTATGTTTTCATAATTTTATGTTTTCTTCTAGCATCCGCTGTAAACGCGTATACCTGCCGAGTTGTTACTTTTGTTCAAATCGACATAACTCCTAGTAAATAGTGTAACACATATTGTACAAAAAGCGCAATGTTTTTCTTTATTTTTCAGATTTTTATGACAAATACGTCAATTCGCCACCTTTTGCCTCTACAAACTTCTCATCATTTATGCACAACCAGAGGCTTTGCGCACAAGGATTGTAGACAAAAGAACCATCAGCCGCAAATTGTGCAGACTTTACTACATCCATGTAATCTACGATTTCAATATTGGTCGCATACCAGATATCATCGCGTCCACCGGCAAGCTTACAGAATTCTTCCATCAGCTCCCAGTTATCCCTATCTGTAAATTCATAGCTGTGTCCCCATACATACATCATATACAGGTACTGCTTCTTATGAAGATTCACGAATTCCTCTCCAAGCTTGAGTAAATCATGATTGTGATGACAGGTTGCCTTCCAGCTCATGAAATCTTCCGGCATAGCAAATCCGTCTGTATTACCAACCACTCTTCCGTAACGAATACCAAGAGAAGGAAGCATTTCTCTGATTTCTTTTGAATGAGAACCATTTGGATAGGCAAGTCCTCTTACCGGATAGCCCATAAGCTCTTCTAATTTCTTTCTATCTTCTAAGACCTCTTGCGCTACCAATGGAAGCGGACATCTCTCAATCGTTGGGTGTGACCATGTATGACAGGCAACCTCATGTCCTTTGTACAATTCCTTATATTCTGACATCGGAATTCTTCTAGGGTCACCCTCAATTCCTGCGTTTACATTAAAGGTTCCCTTAATTCCATACTGATTGAATAACGCAACCAGTCTTCTGTCCTCTTGCTTGCCATCATCATAGCTCATAGTCAGTACCTTATGCTTTCCTCCCGGAAAACAGGTGTAAATCTTAGTAATCTTTGTCTTCATTTCTTAGTCCTCCTTTGTTTGTCTGTAATTATTCAGTGCCTTCATAATTACATTTGTCTTACATTTTTCTCAAAACGCGCTACCAGCTTTCTGGCACTTTCTTCATCTGCATTCTCCAACGCACTAATAAATTCCTTGAGCGGCTCGATGGTTGCCTGATCTGCCATCACCATAGAATGTTTCAGACTCTCGATATAATCCGATATCTCTTCGCTATAGGTAAGCGAAAGCCTCTCATCCTCCAGCATGGATATCTGAAGGGTATATGCGACATTCGTCCATGTAACCTTCTGGTTCATGCCGGCAAGCTCTTTTACTTTTTTTATAAAATGATAACCTTGCTCTGTTCTATCCAGTAAATCCTCCAAAGTTACTCCAAAGAACTCTAAATCATCCTTTTCTGCAATACAGGTAACCTTCAAATCTCCGTGCTTTTTATATTCCATAGCCATCCTCCTCATTATTTTTATTATAAGCACTTCCACGAAAAAAAGAAACTGCAACAAAAGAAATTTCTTCCTTTCATTACAGCTTCCTTGCCTCAAGTCCATATGATGACACTCTACTCTGTTACTCTTCCTCTTCCACATGATCGGTGTGGAACATTAACAGGAATTCTGCGCCATTTTTCAAGGTCAGCTTCATCACGACACCCATACCATCTACTGAAATCTTGGAATTAATCTTCCTAACCATATCCAGATTCAGCTGCACGGTTGTGAACATATCATCACTAACCAGACACATGACTCTGCCGATTACCTTAACCTCTGAACAAATTACGGACAATGACATATTCAGTCCCGTTCCGTCTGTAACGTCCTCTATTGTTGATAGGGCAAGCGGTATATTCTTAACGTCTGACAATACTGCAATCAGATTCTCCACATCATTGACCATCAACAGACGATTACGCATAACTTCAAGGTAATTTGTCCAATTCTGCATTCCATCCATACTCATCTCATGGCCTCCTTTAAGTTACTCCCCTGAATGAGCTCCTGCAACAAGATGTAAGGCCTAATAGATTGTGACTGAACTTTTCTTGTATTATAATTATACTTGTCCAAAAATAATGTGTCAACTCGATTAGTGTGTTCACTTTTTCGGACAGTACACAAAAATTTTGCTTATTTTTTGTACATTATAGAATATTTGCACAAATTTAACATTTCCAATCTGCAGGATATGGAATTTCAAACTGCATACACTGCTTTGTCACCGGATGCATGATTTGTAGCCGGTTTGCAAGCAAAGCCGTGTGGCGTATTCCAAGCTTCTCTGTAAGCTCCCGTGAAACTTCATTGCCATATTTATTGTCTCCTAATAAAGGCATTCCTGCATGTGACATTTGCACACGAATCTGATGATGACGTCCGGTGAAAATCTCTACCTCCACTAAAGAATATGTCATTTCTGATGTTTCTATATAATGTAATAATTTCCAGCTTAACTTTGCTTTCTTTGCTCCCTGTGTACCGGCAGACACCACCTTTGACAGATTGGTTCTTCCATCCTTTAACAGATAATCCTCTAATTCGCCCTGTGTAGCATCCTCACTTTCCATTGATGGAACTAGCGCAGCATACGATTTCTTTAACGTTCCATTTTCGAGTTGCTTTGTTAAAGCCTTTGCCGCCTCCGGCGTCTTTGCAAATACTAAAAGCCCCTCTACCGGTTGGTCCAGTCTGTGAATCGTACCCAGATAGGTTCCTTTGCCTTTTGACTTTAGATAATTCTTTAGCTCACTCACTACATCTGCCTGTCCTATTCTTGCTGTCTCTGTAGCAATTCCTGCCGGCTTGTGAATGACTAAAATTGCATCGTCTTCGTACTTTATGATTGCTTTCATAGATTACCTCTGCTTTGTCTTACAGCTTAAAGCGGTAGCCAACACCCCAAATCGTCTCAATATACTGAGGCTTAGAAGTATCTGCTTCAATCTTTTCACGAATCTTCTTGATATGCACCGTTACGGTAGCAATATCACCAATAGAATCCATATCCCAGATTTCACGGAACAGTTCTTCCTTGGTAAATACGTGGTTTGGATTCTCTGCAAGGAAAGTAAGCAGGTCAAATTCCTTGGTCGTAAAGGTCTTCTCTGCACCATCGATAAAGACTCTTCTTGCCGTTTTATCAATTCGAATACCTCGAATTTCAACCATGTCATTTTCCTTGGTATGCGTTCCAACGAGTCTTGCATAACGAGCCATATGTGCCTTTACACGTGCAACCAATTCACTAGGGCTAAAAGGCTTTGTGAGATAATCATCCGCACCAAGTCCAAGCCCACGAATCTTGTCAATATCATCCTTTTTGGCAGATACCATGAGAATTGGAACATTCTTCTCCTCACGAATGCGCTTACAAATCTCAAATCCATCAATTCCCGGAAGCATTAAGTCTAAAATAATCAAATCAAATTCCTCTGAAAGTGCTGTTGCAAGTCCAGTATCACCACTATTTTCAATTTCTACCTCAAAATCATTCAGTTCCAGATAATCCTTCTCTAAATCTGCAATTGCTTCTTCGTCTTCAATAATTAAAATTCTGCTCATTTCTATTTTTCCCTTCGTAATTATTCAGTCCCTTCATAATTACGTCCTTTCTATTTTATTTCTTGTAACGTTTTACCTGTTCTCATGCGGTTACATATCTACGGTAACTTCGTCCTTTTTCTCCGTATACTTTCTGATTACAAAATGCATACAGGTTCCTTCGCCTTCCTTGCTGGTTGCCCAGACATAGCCGCCGTGGTCTTCGATAATTTTCTTCACAATACTTAGTCCAATGCCACTTCCACCCTGCATGGAATTTCTGGAAGCATCCGTACGATAAAATCGTTCAAAAATATTTCCAATATCCTTTGCCGGAATACCCTTTCCATCATCCTCAATCTCGATTCGGATTGATTCACCCTCATCTAAAATACGAATATCAATCTCACCATTATCATGCCCCATATACTTTACACTATTGCTTATAATGTTATTAATTACCTTTTTCAACTGTTCTGGGTCTGCAACGATTGCCGTATCCGCTGGTGCCAGATTGGTATAGTTGAGTGTGATATTCTTAGAATCAAGATCCAGTCCGACCTCTTCCACACAGTCCTCAAAATAATCCGCAATATTAATCACATGAAAATGATATGGTATCTTATTCGAATCAATGCCGGAATACGTCGTCAACTCATTAATCAGCCTATCCATATCATTTGCCTTATTGTATATGGTCTTAATGTACTTATCCATTTTCTCCGGCGTATCTGCCACTCCATCCATAATACCCTCTACATAGCCCTTAATCGAGGTAATCGGTGTCTTTAAATCATGAGAAATATTGCTGACAAGCTCCTTGCTCTTTTTTTCATTCTGTGCCTTTTCCTCTGCATTCTCCTTCAGTTGAAGACGCATCTGCTCATAATTGTTATAAAGAACACCAATCTCGCCATCCTTCATAGGATCTAAACGATAATCAAAATCTCCCTCTGCAATCTTCTTCATGGCAATGCTGAGCTGCTTAATCGGTTTATAAATATCCCGATTTACCCATATCGTAATTAGCGTACTAGTCAAAATCAATATAATGATAGTGGACCAACTAAGGCTTGTCATAAAACGCTTACTAATCAAAGCACCAATCATCATATCTTCCTTGGTCAGCTCATTAATGAGATTTACCTCTTCATGCAAACTGATACCAAAGACTGCCACTGTCAAAAACAGTAGCGGTACAAAGATAATCGTAAAAAACAAAATCATCATTTTCGTTTTCAGCTTCATACAATCATTTCCTTCTCTTTTTGATATTTATACTATAGCACAGAAACTGCCAAAATATAGGGATTTTGTTATTTCTTAATGATTTTTTTATGGATTTTAGAATTGTTTTTCGATTTTCCTATTGCATTTTACAAAAAATCTGTATATAATAACAGTAATCATTACTGATTTAGTTCTTTATGAAGCGGAGGACACATATGATTATGAAGTACAGCCGTCAGCGAGCGGCAATTCTATCCTTTTTACAAACGAGAAAAGATCATCCTACTGCAGAGGTTGTATACTCACATGTAAAAGAGGAATACCCAAATATTAGTCTTGGTACGGTCTACCGTAACCTGACACAGCTTGCCGATAACGGCATGATTCTGCGTCTTTCCTTTGGAGAGCTTGGTATTGACCATTTTGATGCCGATACCTCACCGCATCATCATTTTGTATGTTCTGCATGCAGTAGCGTTATCGATTTGCAGCTAAAAGAAATGCCTTTTATTGATGAGGAAGCCGGAAAGAACTTTGATGGAATGATACAGGGACACAATATTTATTTCCATGGACTATGCAAATGCTGTCTGGAAAAAAGTCCCATCCAACTGAATAAGTGTGATATAAAATGTGAAAATTTAAATGATTAACAGGAGGAAATGAATATGAAATTTGTATGTAGTGTATGCGGTTATGTTCACGAAGGAGATGCGGCACCAGAGAAGTGCCCACAGTGTAATGTTCCAGCTGAAAAGTTTGTGGCACAGAGCGAGGAAAGATCATGGGCTGCTGAGCACATCGTTGGTGTAGCTCAGGGCGTAAGAGAAGACATTTTAGAAGATTTAAGAGCTAATTACATGGGAGAATGTACAGAAGTTGGTATGTATCTTGCAATGGCAAGAGTTGCACATAGAGAAGGCTATCCTGAAATCGGTCTTTACTGGGAAAAGGCTGCTTGGGAAGAAGCTGAGCACGCTGCTAAGTTTGCTGAATTATTAGGCGAAGTTGTAACAGACTCCACCAAGAAGAACCTCGAAATGAGAGTTGAAGCAGAAAACGGCGCAACAGCTGGTAAGTTTGACCTCGCTAAGCGTGCAAAGGAGCTTAACCTTGACGCTATCCATGATACCGTGCATGAAATGGCAAGGGATGAAGCTAGACATGGAAAAGCGTTCGAAGGATTGTTGAAGAGATACTTTAACTAAGCTAAATATTACAAACTGAAAAATTTAAAATCACTTTATTTGATTTGAAACAATAAAACTTTTGAGGCGGAAGAGATCATCTTCCTCCTCTTTTGTATATGGAAATATTAGGAGAGAATGCGTTATGGACAATAAAGCTTTATATAAACTTACCTATGGTTTGTTTTTATTAGCAGCACAGGAAAATGGTATTGATAATGGATGTATTATTAATACAGCAATTCAGATTGCCAACAATCCTACTAGAATTGCCGTTGCTGTCATTCAAAACAATAAGACTCATGATATGATTTTAAATACAGGCAAATTTAATATTTCTTCCATTACAACAGAAGCGAAATTCAGCCTGTTCCAACACTTTGGAATGCAGTCTGGAAGGGATGTAAACAAGTTCGAACATTTTGAAGATGCTGCCCGCAGCGAAAATAATCTTTTTTATTTAACAACTGCCTCCAATATGTATATGTCTGCAAATGTAACAGAGCATTTTGACTTAGGTAGCCATACTTTATTTATTGCAGAACTTACGGATGGCAAAGTTTTATCCGATGTACCTTCCTGCACCTATAGTTATTATCAGAGCGACATCAAACCTAAGCCTGTTGCAAGCCAAAAGCGTTCTTGGACCTGTTCCATATGCGGCTATGTGTATGAAGGTGACGAAGTACCTGATGACTTCCTTTGCCCTCTATGCCATCATGGAAAAGAAGATTTTGTTCTTACCGCCCCCCCCTCTGCGCCTGTTTCCTTATCAACCGGCTCTTCTACAAATAAGTATGTATGTAGCGTATGTGGTTATGTTCATGAGGGAGATGCGGCACCAGAAAAATGCCCACAGTGTGGTGTACCTGCTGAGAAGTTTACGGTTCAGTCAGGCGAGAGAACATGGGCAGCTGAGCATGTTGTAGGTATTGCCAAAGGCGTAAGAGAAGATATCTTAGAAGATTTAAGAGCAAACTACATCGGAGAATGTACAGAAGTTGGTATGTATCTTGCAATGGCAAGAGTTGCACATAGAGAAGGCTATCCTGAAATCGGTCTTTACTGGGAAAAAGCTGCTTGGGAAGAAGCTGAACATGCTGCTAAGTTTGCTGAATTATTAGGCGAAGTGGTAACAGACTCTACCAAGAAGAACCTCGAAATGAGAGTCGAAGCAGAAAACGGCGCAACAGCTGGTAAGTTTGACCTTGCTAAGCGTGCAAAGGAGCTTAACCTTGACGCTATCCATGATACCGTTCATGAAATGGCTAGGGATGAAGCAAGACACGGAAAAGCCTTTGAAGGATTGTTGAAGCGATACTTTGCGTAGGCTATAAGCCATGCAAAGCAAAAATAAGAAATAGTTGGAGGAGGACACTTGTGTACTCAGCCAACTATTTTTTATTTTTGCTTTATAGGGCGACAGCCCGACAATGAGAAAATACGCAGTATTTTCGAGTGGCGCATGGCTGGTTGCCTACTCTACTATGTTTTCTTCTTTGCTTTATAGGGCGACAGCCCGACAACGAGAAAATACGCAGTATTTTCGAATGGCGCATGGCTGGTTGCTTAACACTTCTATTTTTCCCCTTTTAAACAATCTTATAGAATAAAATGGTTGCTTATTCAATATAATCTAGATTATAATAATCTTAATTATAAGAATCATGATTATAAAGGATGTGGTTATTATGTTTATCGGCAGAAAGGAAGAACTTCACTTCTTAGAAGAACGATATCAAGCCAGTACCGCCCAACTAATTGTTTTATATGGTAGAAGACGTATCGGTAAGACAGAAACCTTACGTCATTTTTGTGAGAATAAGCCTCATGTATTCTATTCATGTACAGAGTGTACCAATGAACTGCAACTTCAAGCATTTAGTGAAAGAATGCTCAAAACAGGAATGCCTGTCAGACAATATATTAATACCTTTTCCTCTTGGGAACAGGCTTTTCGAAGCACCTTAGAACTACCGGGCAATCAAAAAAAGCTACTAGTTATCGATGAATTTCCATATATGGTAAAAAACAATGCCGAAATTCCATCCATTCTTCAAAATTTATGGGATCAGCTGTTAAAAGATTCCTCTGTCATGATTATTTTATGTGGTAGTGCCATGTCTTTTATCGAAAAAGAGATTCTTGCCGAGAAAAATCCACTGTATGGCCGCGCTACAGGTATTCTTAAAATGAAAGAAATGAATTTTTATGATGCCATTCAATTTGTTCCAAATTATTCACCTGAGGAGAAAATTGCGACTTATGCAATTTTAGGTGGAATTCCACATTATTTAAAACAATTTCATGATGATATCCCATTAGCTGAAAATATAAAGAAAAACATACTTACAAGGGGAAGTATTCTTTATAGTGAAGTGGAATTCCTTATGCGTCAGGAATTGCGTGAAACAACTACTTATAATACCATCATTACCGCTATAGCCTTAGGAAATACCAAGTTAAACGATATCTATACCAAGACACAAATCGAAAAGACCAAGCTAAGCGTTTATCTAAAAAACCTTACAGATTTAGGTATTCTTTTCCGTGAATTTCCTGTATCTGATAAAGTAAAAGAACAGGCCAAGGTTCAAAGAGGACTTTATAAGCTTACCGACAATTTTTTCCGTTTCTGGTACTCTTTTGTTTTTCCTAATTTATCAGAATTGGAAAGCGGCGATACAGATGGTATCTGGGAGTATGTGATTAAAGAGAAAATAGATGATTATATATCCTATATCTTTGAAAATATATGTATACAGTACCTTAGAGCAAAAAATAGAAAAAATGAATTATCCTTTCATTTTTCACAAATTGGCAGATGGTGGAATAAAACAGACGAAATTGATATCATGGCAACGAATGCTGACAGAACACATTTTATCATTGGAGAATGTAAATACCGTAATAATCCTTTCCCAATGTCTGAACTAAAAAAATTACAACAGAAATTCCCTTGCCAAACAGAATCAGACATCATCGAATATTGGCTTTTCTCAAAAAGTGGTTTTACAGAGGATTTGATGTCATATGAGGAAAAAGGTATATATCAAATATCTCTTGAAGAAATCGTAACTTTTCAATCTTAGCACTATCCACAATACCGTACATGAAATGGCATGACTTCTTACAAGTCATGCCATATTTCTATACCCCCTCCCATCTTTTCTCCACCTTCTTAGAATAAGAAAACAACTCTGCCTCTAAGGTTTTCTCATCCTTATCTAATGGCTTTTGAATCACACACCCACGAAGCTTTAGACCATGAGCACCCGTTTCTGCCTCTGGTTTTACATTCATAAAAACAGACGTCGCACTTCCTTTACTTGG
Organism: Lachnospiraceae bacterium; assembly: GCA_017440575.1. GTDB lineage: Bacteria > Bacillota > Clostridia > Lachnospirales > Lachnospiraceae > COE1. Next base: position 41,391 of record JAFSGY010000058.1, read on the forward strand.
CTTAGGAAGCGTATCAAGATACTCTCTGTCATAAAAAGTCAATCCTACCTCTTGCGTACATTCGTATTCTATTACCATATAATGCTTACCTCGTGGACATTGCTGTTCTAGTGCCTTCAACAGATCCCCCTTCATATCTTCCAGTTCGTCTTCCGTCATATGTTGCAACATACGCTCTCTGTATTCACTGTCTGCAAACTTTTCTTCAGTATCAGCCCAAACATCTATGGTGTCTATTTTGTTGATATAACATACAGCAGACCTTCCATCCCTCAGTTCAAATTCCAGCTCACTCGTTTTTCCACATCCTAATACTACCGGAAGTTCTATTATGCATTCCTCCGGCATAATATCTACCAATACCTGCATGTCATCTGTCCATTCCGGCAGGCTTTCAAATTCATTACGCAGTTCAATATTCGTAACCGCAAGACATTCCCATTCCACATCATAAAAATAAGAATCCTTTGACACTTTCCATCCAGCCTCGCGCATTTTTGAAAATAGCAAAAATGCTTCATACATGTTGTCATGTCTTAATAGCCCGGAAGTTCCGCCAGCTGTCTCATAGCTTGCCTCTCCATTTCGCAACTCTCTCGTATGCATAAAAAATCTTCTATTTTTTCGAGATTCTATATGGTTTTTTAATGATTCCCTAGGTGTTACTTTATGATGATATTCTTCTAATGGTTCATCTGTTATTTCTAAAATATGTAAAGAAGCTTTTTTCTCCTTTAAGGTCATTCCCAGGATATAATAAAAACGCCCCTCCTTCTCTACATCTTTTCCAATTACCCTAACTTCATCATATTCCGCATTTGCACATAGTACATTAAAAAATTCAAAGTTCATAAAAACCATACCTCTCTTAACACATTTTATCTATGTTTTATCCTTAAAATACAGTAATAACTAGCTTTATTAGATTTATTTTACCACATTCTCAATATCTGCTGTATAACAAATAGACCTTTGTTGACAAACCATTACTATTTTTTTATAATAACATTACACAGTTAATTCTGAATGTTTTGCTAGTTATTCATATTTTGTGTGACACCTTATGTTCAGTCCTATATTTTTATAACATATTATAGACAAAGGAGAATTCATTATGGCACAGAAAAATGGAGCACAATCAGTAGAAACAATCACAGGAAGAAAAATCGTACTTTCAAAAGGTGTTGGTCAGACCAATATTGATGAATTAAAATGGCTTACCGATACCGTTTTATCCAACGCAAAAGCATGGAAAGCAACAGGATGCGCATATATTGCTGACTGTTCAGAAATGAAGCCTGTTTCCCCAGCTGAGGGCGGCGAGCTGGTTACTATGACTAAGAAATTTGTAGACGCAGGCTGTAAGGCATTTGCTTTTGTAGAAGGCAAATCTATCATGTTAAAGATTCAGGCACAGAAGAATACACAGCGTTCTGAAACTGGTGTAGCAGAAGGACACTTCGCAACTCTTGAAGAAGCCTTAGCATGGTTAAAGGATGAAGTAAAAATTTAATTCCATACATACCGACTGGTGAATTTTCATCAGTCGGTTTTTTCATATTTGACTTGCCTTTTTTCATGTTTTATTATGATTAAGAATATATGAATCAATCGTGTGGAGGATACCAATGGAAACAAGAATCGCACTAATCGGAATTATTGTCGAGAACACCGACAATACCATGGAGCTGAACCAAATCTTACATGAATACGGACAATATATCATCGGCAGGATGGGCATTCCATACCGCGAGAAAAAGGTCAATGTTATTAGTGTCGCCATTGATGCTCCGCAAGATATCATCAATGCCCTTTCCGGGAAAATCGGAAGACTCAAAGGAATTACGGCAAAAACGGTATACTCTAATATTACATCAACGGGAAACGGCGTGATCACTCCCTAAATAAAAGCTTTTTTACTAAATATTTTTTTAACATACTAGAAAGGCACATGATTTACATGAAACAGGGACTTGAAATCATTGACTCTATACAAAAAAAACAAAACGTCACCTTAGAAAAGCTGCGTTTTTTATTGGAAACACAAGACAAAGAGGTCTTAGAATACTTAAAACACCTTGCAAGTCAAACTACGCTTGCTATTTATGATAATCATATCTATATTCGTGGATTAATTGAATTTACAAACATCTGTAAAAATGATTGCCTGTATTGCGGCATTCGCAAAAGCAACACCAATGCTGAGCGCTACCGCTTAACAAAGGAGGACATCTTATCCTGCTGCCATACAGGGTATGAGCTTGGTTTTCGTACCTTTGTCCTGCAAGGCGGAGAGGATGGCTACTTTACCGATGAACTTATTTGCAATATTGTTTCCTCGGTAAAAAAGCAACATCCTGACTGTGCAGTAACACTTTCCATTGGAGAAAAAACTTTCGAAAGCTATCAAAAATACTTTGATGCAGGTGCGGATCGTTATTTACTAAGACACGAAACAGCAAACGAAGCCCATTATCAGACGCTACATCCATCAGAGCTTTCCTTAGAAAATAGAAAACGCTGTCTAAGGGATTTAAAAGACATTGGCTATCAGACAGGCTGCGGATTTATGGTCGGGTCACCGAATCAGACCATAGAAACGCTATATGAGGACTTACAATTTATTCGGGATTTACAGCCACAAATGGTAGGAATCGGCCCGTTTATTCCACATAAGGATACGCCATTTGCAGCCAAACCCGCAGGAACCTTAGACAGAACACTTCGATTGCTTAGTGTCATTCGTCTGATACATCCACACGTGCTGTTACCTGCAACAACCGCTCTTGGAACAATCCACCCGCAAGGGCGTGAACTGGGAATCTTAAGTGGCGCTAATGTTGTCATGCCAAATCTGTCACCGTCACAAGTGCGTAAAAAATACATGCTCTACAACGATAAAATCTCGTCCGGAGAAGAGTCTGCCGAAGGACTAAAAGACTTGAAACAACGCATGGAGAGCATCGGTTATCAGGTAGTTGTCGCTCGAGGCGATTACAAATAAATATTATGACTAATCGGAAAGAACTATCTAACCGAAAAGAAAGGAAGAACACTATGTACAACGTAAACTCATTAAAAGCAGAGGAATTCATCTCTCACGAAGAAATCGTGGCGACCTTAGCCTACGCAGATGCCAATAAGGACAATCTTGCACTGATTGATGAAATCCTTGAAAAGGCAAAGCTTGGAAAAGGACTCAACCACAGAGAAGCATCAGTACTTCTTGCCTGTGAACAGAAGGACAAGATTCAGCAGATGTTCGAGCTGGCAGAACAGATTAAAAAGGATTATTACGGTAATCGAATCGTACTTTTTGCTCCACTCTATCTGTCCAATTACTGTGTCAATGGTTGTGTGTATTGCCCTTATCACATGAAAAACAAGCACATTGCAAGAAAAAAGCTGACACAGGAAGAAATCAGAAAAGAAGTAATTGCACTTCAGGATATGGGACACAAGCGACTTGCCATTGAAGCCGGCGAAGACCCTGTGAACAATCCTATCGAATATATCTTGGAATGTATTGACACGATTTACAGCATCAAGCATAAAAACGGTGCCATCCGTCGTGTAAATGTCAATATCGCAGCGACAACGGTTGAAAATTACCGTAAGTTAAAGGATGCAGGAATCGGTACTTATATTCTTTTCCAGGAAACCTATCATAAAGAAAGCTACGAAAAGCTGCATCCAACAGGTCCAAAGCATGATTATGCATATCATACCGAAGCAATGGACAGAGCTATGGAGGGCGGTATTGATGATGTGGGACTTGGTGTACTCTTTGGTCTTGAGCTTTACCGCTATGAGCTTGCAGGCTTACTCATGCATGCAGAGCACTTAGAGGCAGTTCACGGTGTTGGACCTCATACCATCAGTGTTCCACGATTAAAAAGAGCCGATGATATTGACCCAGACACCTTTGATAATGGCATTAGTGATGATATTTTTGCAAAGATCTGTGCTTTGATTCGTATCAGCGTTCCATATACTGGCATGATTATCTCCACCAGAGAAAGTCAGGAAGTCAGAGAACGTGTCCTACCGCTTGGCGTTTCCCAGATTAGTGGCGCTTCCAAGACCAGTGTTGGAGGCTATGCCAATCCAGAACAGGAAGAAGAGGTAACCAGCGCACAGTTCGATGTCAGCGACCAGCGTACCCTTGATGAAGTGGTAAACTGGCTGATGAAGATGGATTATCTCCCTAGCTTTTGTACTGCGTGCTACCGTGAGGGCAGAACCGGTGACCGTTTTATGGAGCTTTGCAAGAGTATGCAGATTCTCAACTGTTGCCATCCAAATGCCTTAATCACCTTAAAAGAATACCTAGAGGATTACGCAAGCGAAGAAACCAAGCAAATCGGTAAGAAACTGATTGAACGTGAATTGCAGAATATTCCAAAAGAAAAGGTACGAGAAATCACCGCACAACATATCAAAGACATTGAAAATGGACAGCGAGACTTCCGCTTCTAAAGGAGAATACTATGGCTTTATCATTAAATGAAACACCGTCTGCAAATCGATTACATATTGGTGTATTTGGTAAGACCAACAGCGGAAAATCCTCCTTTATTAATGCCTTTACCAGACAAGAGGTGTCTATTGTATCTGAGATTTCGGGCACTACGACTGACCCAATATACAAGGCAATGGAGATTAACCCGCTAGGAGCATGTGTTATCATCGACACCGCTGGCTTCGATGATACAACCGCACTTGGCGAAATGCGAATCGAAAAAACAAAGCTTGCAGCAGAAAAAACAGAGCTTGCTGTCATCCTGCTTGCAGATGAAAATGTAGAAGATGAATTAAAATGGTATACGATATTTCAAGAAAAAAATATCCCTGTTCTCTTTTTAATTAGTAAAGCAGATGAAAGAACACCAGCTGACATTGATGTCATTTTTTCCACAATACAGAAACAAACAAAGGAAATACCACTTATCATCAGTGCTGTTACGGAAGACGGCATGGAACAGGTTCGGGAAGCCTTGGCTAGAAAGCTTCCCGAAAACTATGGAACTCGCGAGATTACCGGCAATCTCGTATCCAAAGAAGACGTTGTCTTATTAGTCATGCCACAGGATATTCAGGCACCAAAAGGACGCTTGATTCTGCCACAGGTACAGACCATTCGTGAATTACTGGATAAAAAATGTATCGTGATGAGTGTGACAACTGATTGTATGGAACAAGCTTTGCAAGCCTTAAAGCAGCCACCAAAGCTGATTATCACTGATTCACAGATTTTTGGCTTTGTATATGAACATAAACCAGCTGAAAGTATGCTGACTTCTTTTTCGGTACTGTTTGCAGCATATAAAGGCGATCTACCCTATTATATCGAAGGAGCAAAGGCAATCGATTTGTTAACCGAGCAATCCAGAATCCTAATTGCTGAATGCTGCGCTCATGCGCCATTAACCGAGGATATCGGCAGAGTCAAGATTCCAAATATGCTTAAGAAACGCTTTGGCGCAGGACTTACTGTGGATATGGTCAGTGGAACCGATTATCCGCAGGACTTAACTCCATATGACCTAATTATCCAATGTGGTGCATGCATGTTCAATCGCCAATATGTCTTATCCCGCATTGACCGGGCAAAAAAACAACATGTTCCAATGACCAATTATGGTGTTACCATTGCACATATTACAGGTATTTTAGATAAGATTTCTACAACCTAACAAAAATGTCGCACTGACAAATTTGTCAGTGCGACATATCTATTTTCTCTTATAAAATCTTTTCCATTCCGACCTTCTGCGGAACCAGTCCACATGCCTCATAAAACTTCATAGCACTCTCATTTAATGACCAGACATTGAGCGTCACATTATAACAGCCCTGCTCCTTAGCAAACTGTACTACGTGTTCATATAATCTCTTACCAATATGCTGTCCTCTGATATTTTCATCCACACAGAGGTCATCAATGTAAAGAGTCTTAATATCGGTCAAAATGTTATTGTTAATATGCTGCTGAAAGATGCAAAAGGCATAGCCTGCAACCTGATTCTCTTCATTTACCGCAACAAAAATCGGAGTCTTTTCATCATGAATAATATCTTTTAGCTCTTCATCGGTATATTTCTTGCAGCCTGCCTTAAATAAATCAGGTCTACCATTATGGTGTACCATCAGTACCTGAAAGAGTAGGCTATTGATGCCCTCCATATCTCGTTCTTCTGCTCTTCTTATCTGCAATTCCATGTCTTACCTCCTGCTGTCTGAGAGTATCTTATTCATAAATTCTATTGCCGGCAATGGCTTTGAGAAGTAAAATCCCTGAATCACTTCACAGCCTCTTTGCTTCAAATACAGATATTGATCCTCTGTTTCAACACCTTCTGCCACAACCGGTAAATCCAACATCTTTGCCAAATCAAGCACACAACAGATAATGCTGCTGCCCTTTTCATCGCTGTAATCATCTACAAAGCTCTTATCCAGCTTAATCTCATCAATTGGTACCGATTTTAACATCATCAGGGAAGAATATCCGGTGCCAAAATCATCCATTAAAATACGAAATCCATAGCTTCTTAGCTTTTCCAGAGTAGTACGGAACAGGTCTAAATCTTCAAACAAAGCACTTTCTGTAATCTCCAGCTCTATCAGGTCATTGGATAATCCCATTCTCTTCATCTGGTTATAATAGTCATCTGCAAAGCTCTTATCATACATAAGCTGTCTGGATACGTTAACCGAAATCGGAACAGGCTTAATCCCCTTATCTACAAAATACTTCTGCAACGTACATACCATGGAAAATACTTCTCTATCCAGCTTTCGAATAAATCCATTATTTTCTGCAAGAGGAATAAATCTTCCCGGTGAAATAATTCTTCCGTCTGCTGTAATCCAACGAATCAAGGCTTCACCACCACATATCTCGCCATTTTCTGCGTTGTATTTTGGCTGGATATATGGCTGGAACTCATGATTTCGTAGTGCAATCTCCATCTCATCTTCCAAATGGGTATTTTCATACAGAGCATTACGGAAGCTCTCGTCATAATAAGAAATACCATTGTCTGCATTTTGCTTAATCGTATCATGAGCAATTTTTGCCTTGTTCACCATTTCTTCAATGCTTTCACTGTAATGCTCTACCACGTAAATACCGATGGTCGGACGAAGCATATGATCAAAAGCCTTGGCATCATGAATGGCATGGTTAAAGCGCATCAGACTATTTTCCAGCTCTTGTGCATCATTATAGAAGTACATAATACAAAACTGGTCAGTATTTTTCCTGCATACAATGCCATTTTCACCAATATATTGCTGTATGGCATTATAAATATTGCAGATAATCTGGTTCATTCTCTCATTACTGTAAAGAGTAGCAATCAGATTAAAATTATCAATATCCAAATAAATACAAACTGCCTTTTCTTCCTTCTGCTCATCAAGCCTTTTACGACAGTCTAAACAGAACTTAGCATAGGTTTTTCCTTTTGTCAGAGAATCGGTATATAATGCATCCTCTAATAGTCTGTTTTTTTCCTTTTGAGAAAAGCGAATACTCAATACTACAAAAACTGCAATCAATGAAATACCTATACAATATATCGCTACACTGAGCATAATCGTATTCTTGGTTACTTCGGCCACATCCTTAGGTACAACACTGACTACATACCAGTCATTGATACTTAATGGCATACAGCATGCCAGCTTATTACCATTTACACTATATATCTCAAAAAAGCTTTTGGTCTTATTCTCAATACTATCCTGAATCTTTTCAACCGTTTCCTTATTCTGCTGATTCACTTGAATATATTCAATAATATTTTCCAAACCCACAATGGCATTGTGATGATTGGTATTAATCACAACATTTCCCTTACTGTCAACAATATAAGTATAGCCCTCACCTGAGAAGGAGGTCACGGACAGCAATTCCTTAAATACCTCACTATGATATACCAGCGACATAACACCCATAATCTGATTGGTATCTGAATCATACACCGGCATAGAATAAATATTTACATCCTGACCATCAAACTCATCCTGTATAACGTTAGTCAGCAAGGCTTCTCCGGTTAATGCTCTTTCAAAGTTATCTATGCCTCTCATATTCATGCTAAGCCCATCTGTTGTTAAGGTATCGCCATTAACTTGTGAATATGCAATTCTTTTCATCCCATATCGTTCTACCGTGGAAACCAGACGCTCTATGCCACCTTCCAAATCCTCCTTCATGGTAATTGCCATACGCACAGTAAGACCTTCTAGTAACAGCATATCGCTCTCATACTGACGTTCTATCATTTCCGCACAAAGTGCTGCCTCATCTTCCATAGAAGTCTGTATCTGGCGATTCATATTCTGTACAATTAACTTGGAAAAAAACATTGCTGTCGGTATTGTTGCAACCAACATGACATAAGAGATTAATATAAATAGATTTTTCTTCTTCTTTTGTATTTTCATAACACCCATATATCCTAGTTTACTTTTTGCGCATATTTTTTATATACTTTTTATTATATCATTTCATTTTCAACAAATCCACTTACGTAAGATAACTATTCTGAACAGTTACAATTATTGTACGCATTATGTCATTGTCTTTCTAGAACAACTTGTGTTATAGTGTGTTTGGTATACAACATATTTTCATATTAAGTGTAGGTCGGAATATCATCACAAGGAGAACTATAGCATGCGACAAAGAGATTACAAAATGGATAATTTCCGCCTCTTACTCATTTTTCTTGTCCTAATGGGACATTTTATGGAGCTGTTCAAGGGCGAATTGACTTCTGATTTATATATGATTATTTATTCCTTTCACATGCCTGCTTTTCTGTTTTTGACAGGCTTTTTTGCTCGCTTTGACCGCCGAAAGATCGTTTTCCACCTAATTTATCCATATATTCTGTTTCAGATTTTATACCGCATATTCGATGCATTGATTTACAAAGAAAAAGACACCTTTACTATAGAGTTCACAACTCCCTACTGGTTATTATGGTATCTGTTGGTAACCATTTTTTGTTATTTGCTGCTTCCTTTATTCGATACGCAAAATAAAAGCTCACGCATTGCCATTGTTATTACAAGCCTTGTCCTTGCTCTTTTATCAGGCTTTGATACCTCTTTGGGATATTATGGCTCCCTTGCCCGTTTTTTTAGCTTTCTGCCATTTTTTGTAGTTGGATATTATGTGGCTCACACAGAGAAAACAAAGAAATATCCTCTCTGGTTTGCTCTATTACTTGGTGTACTTTTGATTGCTTCCAGCTACTATGTCATAAGTTCACCTGATATTACAAAAAATATGCTTTATGCCTCATATTCCTATGAAAAAGCTAACTACAATACCTATATAAAGCTGTTTCTATTATTACTAGGCTTTGCGTGGATTACATTTTTGTTAATTCTCATACCAAGCAGGAAAATTCCTTTGTTATCTGTTCTTGGCCAACATACCCTACCCGTGTTCTTATTACATGGTTTTCTGGTTCGGCTTGCGAAAAAGCATAAAATTTTCTGTTATTCAGAAGCGGAAAATCTGCTTTTTGCAATGATTCTTTCTATCACGATTATTTGTCTCTTTGGAAATCCATGGAGCGCAAAATGGTTCAACCGTTTGTTTACCGGGAAATGGATTTATAACCTACTGCATCGAAAAAGGGCGTAAAAATACGCCCTTTTTTGGTATCTAGTATCTTGTAACTACCGTTTCTGCTAACTCTTCTCCCTCATATCGTAATTTTAAGGAAAAGAAATTTTTACTCTCATCTAACAAGCGAAAAAATACCTTATCACCTTCCCAAAGATTGAGCTTTTCTATATCAGTCTTTGGAACCCAAACAAGCTCTCCCTCATCACAGGACTGCATTTCGCCTTCATATTCCGTGGCAGTAAAGAGGTGCATGTACTCTGTCTCACATACATTTGACACAAATGTCACAATTCCTCGATAAGAAAATCTCTTCAAGATAAGTCCTGTCTCTTCCTTTACTTCTCGAAGAAGACAGTCCTCCGGGCTCTCTCCATCCTCAAACTTTCCACCAACACCAATCCATTTGTCATGATTCATGTCGTTTACTTTCTTCACGCGATGTAACATTAGGTACTTATCATCCTTTTCTATATAGCATAAGGTTGTATTCTTCATATTATTGTTTATCCCTTCATCCGTTTATTATAAAATCTACGCCTGTACTTCAGTTCCGCATACTTTACAACCTGCTTCATATAGATGACATCATAAGCTCCACCTGCTGCCCCCACAACAGGAATTCCCTGCAAGAACTTCATATACAACAGCTCTTTTGACAAGCCGCCGGCTGCCTCATTGATGCTGTCATTCAGCATTCTGTTCCTTGTAAAATGTCCTGTTTCCATAAAATAATTCAGCTCATCATTTACCTCATGCAACTCATCTCCATAGGAAATAGCTCCACGAATCAATAATAAAATAAACTGTTTTTCTTCCTCTTTTTCATAATCAAAGCCATAATTAAGGGCAATCTCATAGATGCTTTTCAACATCAATCCTGTAAAAAGTACAATATCAGGAATGCCAATGCCAAGTACACCAAGCCCGATACCGGAAATACCAGATATAAGCATATTCAGATTACCTGCACCGGATGCCTTTTGGGAAAAAGTTTTCAAAGATTTTCTGTTGTTTCTAACCTGCGCTGCAAATTCGTTAATTTGATAAGTTTTCTCAAGCTCTTCCTTTTTATAGGTTTTCTCTATGATACCAGTACCCTTTTCAAAAATAAGATAAAATGCCTTGGAAAAGGCAGTATCCAGTGTCTTTTGCAAATTCTCAGGAACTTTCTTCTCTAGAAGCTGATTCAATCGGGAATCCTTTTTCTCCATACGCTTCTGCATATAAAGCTGTTCCTGCTTCTGGAGCTTCAGCCATTCCTTTTCCAATGGTGATAAGCTGTTGCGCATATGCATTCCTCCTACCGATTTTTTACTCGTGAATCTCCAATGGCAAACCGTCCGGGTCATGGAAAAAGGTCATCTTTTTATTGGTAAAAGCATCTACTCTTATTGGTTCCGTTTCTATTCCAAGACTATTAAGTTCCTTTGCCGTCTCTTCTACAGATTCTACATGAAATGCTAAATGGCGCAATCCATATGCCTCTGGATAGCTTGGGCGCTTTGGACAGCCTTGTACAATAAATAGTTCTATCTCACTCTCTCCAAATCTTAAATCAATCTTATAATCCTTTTTCTCTTCTCGGTAATTTTCTCTGATTACCTCAAAACCAAGCAAATCCACATAAAAATGCTTTGATTTCTCATAATCACTTCCAATTATTGCAATGTGATGCATGTTGCTCAGATTCATTCCGTGTCACTCCCTTATTTCATATATAATGTTATTCAAACCTTTGTACAATATTATATCTATTGTCATTATACTATAAAGTTTCTACTATGAATCCTTAAGTTTCTATTAAGTAATACTGTAAAGAATCTATCAAGAACATAACTTATCCTAAAACGTTTATTTATCCGTATATAAAAATGCGCCAAATAAAAACTCTATTATTTTTTATTTGGCACATTTACTTACTCTAACTCTTTTTGTATTCCGTATAAATTTTCTGTAATACATACATTTCTGTATGCCATAAAATCTTCTTCTGTAGTTGTTCCTGTAAGAACGCCCGCAAAATCCACTTTTGCAGCTTGGGCAGTCTTTGCATCCACAACGCTGTCGCCGATATATAGGATATCTACTTTTTCTAATTGCAACTTTTCAATTGCATAGAGCAAGCCTTCCGGGTTTGGCTTTGGTGCTTTTACATCCTCGCCACCTACAATAATATCAACCATTTCTGTCATATGGAATTTTGCTAAAATCGCATCAATACGGTAATGAAACTTGGTTGTCACAATACCAATTTTACAACCATTTTCTCGCAAAGAAGTAAAAACCTGCTTTACCGGTTCATAAATCTGTGTACTGGCAACCATAACCTCATCTGCTTTTTCCTTAAAATAGGTTGCAAATTGCTCTGCCCTTTCTTCATTCTTACTGCTTGTGAGTGTAAAATATGTTTCTCTTAAAGACAGACCTATGGTTTTACGGATTTCTTCTGCTGTTTTGGCTTCTTCATCTAACTGCGAAAGTGCATGCAGAACACTTTCTACGATTCCCTCGGAAGAATCACCAAGTGTATAATCAAAATCAAATATATATGCTTTATACATCACTATACCCCTAAATAGCAATGGAAACCACCATCAACAGGAAGTACAACTCCTGTTACAAAGCTACTACCCTTTGGACTTACCAAGAATAATAATGCTCCGATTAAATCCTCCGGCTCACCGTATTTACCCATTGGTGTGCTATTGATAATCTTCTGACTTCTTGGTGTTGGTGTTCCGTCCGGGTTAAAATGCAGTGCATGATTCTGTGTTGTTTGGAAAAAGCCCGGAGCTATGGCATTGACACGAATACCGCTCTTTGCAAAATAATTCGCTGCCCATTCCGTAAAGTTGGAAATCGCAGCCTTAGCGCTGGAATACCCCGGTATTCTTGTTAGCGGCGCAAAGGCTCCCATACTGGAAATATTGATGATATTGGCATTTTCCTGATTTACCATCGCCTCACCAAATACCTGTGTCGGAAGCATGGTTCCATATAAGTTCAAATCAAGCTCTTTTCGAATGTTTTCCATATCAATCGTAAAAAAGCTCATCATATCATCTTCCAAATCAACATACTGATCCTGTGGAATCTCTGCACTTTTTACTGCGCCACCTGCGCAATTGACAAGAATATTAATCTTACCCCATTTGCTTATAATTTCCTGCTTTGCCTGCTCAAGACTTTCTTTGCTCATAACATCTGCTGCCAGCGAAATAGCCTCTCCACCCTCTGCAACAATGTCATTTACAACAGGAACTCCATTCTCTGCCTTTCTTCCTAACACAGCAACCTTGGCGCCGCACTTTCCAAGTGCCCTACTAAACATTCCGCCAATGACTCCACTTCCTCCGGTTACTACAACAACCTGCCCTATTAAATCAATCTGAAATGGTAACTCCATCATATACTCCTCCCTAATATATCGGTCTTTCCCATTGGTACTTTTTCATATCAACATATCCGTTTATAAACTCCACACCTTCTGCTTCCAGTAACTCTATCTGTTTGTTTCTTCCACCAAAGGCAAAAGCCTCGGATACACTGCCTTCCTTATTGACAACCCGATAGCAGGGAATATTGTCCGGGTCAGGATTGGCATGCAAGGCATATCCTACTATCCTTGCCCAGCGTTTATTTCCTGCCAATGCTGCTATCTGACCGTAGGTTGCCACCTGACCATATGGAATCTGCTTTACTACCTCGTAGATTTTGTCAAATGTGGATTGTTCCATGGGTTACTCCCTCACTGTGCTTCCATATTGCTCCATCACTGCATTTCTCATTCTTTCAAACTCTGCAATATAACAATTCAATATATGATCAACCAACTCTTTCGCTGCTTCTTCATTATACATGTGAGTCGTATTATTTCTTTCTTGAAGCATTTCTAGCCAGATTGTTTCATCCATAAAATCAAAGCAGGCATAAGCAGCTTTTATGATTTCTCTTGGAGAACCAGTTCTGCCTTCGCTTCTTCCTTCATATACCAAAAGCTCTTTTAGTACCTTCCAGCCAAGCTCAAATTGAATAAAAAACTTATCTATGATTCCGCTAATAATAAACTCATTCTGCAAGTCTTCCTGATGCGCTCTCTTCAAGACCTCTAAATGTCTGGAAAACTGTTCAAATCTTATCATATAATATCACTCCGTCACGCTTTATCTCTTGTTTCAGTTCTTCTGATACATTTGAACCTTCCATATTGATGATATCCAACTGTAATAAAGACCATAATTCTTCATTCATCTGTTCTACCAATTTTGAAAAATTCTTACAGCCGTATATAGCAAGATCAATATCACTTTTTGGTCCATTATCGCCTCTTGCTCTCGAACCAAAGAGTATGACTTTTGTCGCATTATTTTTTATTGCTATCTCCACAATCTGACGATAAACATTCTCTATACTACTCATTACAGCTTCCCCATCATCAAATATATATGTGTTATATATTTTCTATACTCTCGTTACTAATGTCTCAACAAGCTTAGCAGAATGCTTTGCAGCCGCACGCTCAAATTCCGGATAATCCATTTGCGCACTTCCATCTGCCTTATCAGAAATGGCACGAATAACAACATAAGGAATATTGTTTAAATACGCTGCATGAGCAATCGCTGCGCCCTCCATCTCTGTACAGGAACCATCAAAGGTACTAATCAGCCAATCCTTCTTATCATTATCTGAGATAAACTGGTCACCGCTTAATACTCTTCCTTCGTATACTTCGATATCAGGATTTACCTCACGACATACTGCCATTGCTGCCTCTAGGAGTGTTCTGTCGGCCTCGAAGAAAGAGGTCTTCATCTGTGGAATGATGCCAGGCTCATAGCCAAGTGGTCTGACATCCATATCATGTTCACAGGAGTCCTTAGAAACAACAATGTCACCAATGTTAATCTCAGCACGAAGTGAACCTGCAACACCAGTATTGATTACCGCATCTACGCCAAATACATCTGACAAAATCTGTACGCACATACCAGCATTAACCTTTCCAATACCGCACTGTACGATTACAACATCTTTACCATTTAAAGTACCTTCAAAAAACTTCATGGAAGCCTTTTCTACAATTTGCTTTACTTCCATTTTAGACTTTAATTCTTCTACTTCTAACTCCATTGCCCCAATAATACCAATTTTATTCATTTCTCTTTTTCTCCTTTTTCCAACTCATTTTATTCCGGATAAACCAATCTGGAATCGTCAATGTTATAAAGTACATTGTCTAAATAACGCTTTGCAAGATAATTAGCCATGCCAAGGTTCATATCCAGATAGTTACCACAATCCTTTGCACTTGCACCAGGCACTTCATCCTTAAAATCACGGATAAATTCATACATCTCTATCATAAGAGGTACGATGTCCTTTGATTCATAATCTCCTGCCAGTAACAGGTAGAATCCGGTACGGCATCCCATCGGTCCAAAATAGATTGTCTTAGAAGCATAATCCTTGTGATTTCTTAAAAAAGTTGCTGCCAAGTGCTCAATAGTATGCATCTCTGCGGTATTCATAACCGGTTCTTCATTTGGTGATGTCATTCTTAGGTCGAAGGTAGTAATCGTATTCTCACCTACCTGATCCTTTCTTGATACATATACACCTGGTTGTAACTTAATGTGGTCTATGGTAAAGCTTGCTATTTTTTCCATAATAATCTGTGTCCTTTCTTTTCATAATTATAATCTTATTGTAACTTTTACGCAGAATAATTACATTCTCTGTTATATCACAACATTTCTTGCTTCTCCTGCAAGATAACTCTTAATGTTCTCATATACTTCTCTTGCACAACGTGACCTTGCCTCATGACTTCCCCATGCCATATGAGGAGTGATGATAAGCTTGGTACTATCCTGAATCTTTGCAAGTGGATTATCTGCTGCAATCGGCTCTTTTACCAATACATCAAGTCCTGCTGCCGCAATCTGTCCTGTAGTAAGTGCATCGTAAAGTGCCTGTTCATCCACAACCGGTCCTCTTGCTACATTGATTAAAATAGCTGTATTCTTCATCTTTGCAAAGGCCTCTGCATTCATAATGTTCTGTGTTCTGTCTGTTAATGGACAATGCAGGGATAACACATCCGATTCTGCAAGTAAGGTATCAAAATCCACCCTTTCATAGTCTGTTGTATCATTTTTGCCGGAAGCAGAATAGAAAATAACGCGACATCCAAAAACCTGCGCAATCTCTGCAACCTTTCTACCGATATTTCCAAGGCCAATGATACCCCATGTCTTGCCTGCAAGCTCTGTAAAATATGGCTCAAAACAGGTAAACATCGGTGACTTCTCATATTCTCCACTCTTAACATAGGTATCATAAACAGGAAGCTTTTCCATTAAATACAGTGCCATTGCAAAGGTATGCTGTGCAACGATTGGAGTAGAATACCCAACAACATTTGTTACACGAATTCCATTCTTTTCACAATACGGCAAATCTACATTGTTATAACCTGTTGCCGTTTCACAAATGAGCTTCAAATTTTTCGCTCCCTGTAATGTGCTCTCATTTAATGGGGCTTTGTTCGCAATAATAACATCCACATCTGCGATTCTCTCTGGTATCTCGGCTACACTTGTATTATCATAGTACATAACCTCGCCAAATTCCTCAAAATACGAAATATCCACATCAAATCCCAAACTCATTTTTTCTAAAACTGCTATTTTCATAACCTTTATTTCCCTTCCTCAATACAAACTTCTTTTCCCTGAAATGCAAATCCGTACTTTCTCATCTTTTATAGTATAAAGGATTCCCTATAAAAAAACAATTATTGTTCTAGTAAACTCGTTCTCTGTCAGAAGTAATGTTATTGTTCACTGTTACTGTTCACTACAATATTTCCCCATAACCACTATGTAAACTTTACAGTACTTCCTTCCTAATGATAAAATGTATAAAGATTTATCTTTTTATCATTTATTATCAGAGAGGATATTTATTTATGAAAAGAAAACTGAAAAACTTTTTGTCCCTTACATTAATTAGTTCTGTTTTACTTGGCTCTAGCGTAACCATTAGCGCCGCACCAGTCATGATGGCTGATGGCACTTTCTTTGATGCGGAATACTATGCGCAGACCAATCCCGACGTTGTCGGTGTATTAGGAACCGATACAACGGCACTTTACAATCATTATGTCAATAACGGAAAAGCGGAAGGCCGTGCTCCTTATAATCCGGCAATTGATATCTCTTCCTTAGTGGATACTGCGACTTATGCAGCTTCCATTGACGCTACGTTAAGAGATACCGATTCCTCTTATTTAGAATTAAAAACAGCACTTCCGGGAAGCTATATTACCTTTGGAACTTATGAGCAGGATAACAATAAGAAAAATGGACAAGAGCCTATCGAATGGCTCGTTTTAGAAAATGATGGGGAAAGTCTTTTTGTTCTAAGTAAATATGTATTAGATGGTCAGCTGTATAGCAATGCTTATAGTGAGCATGCATGGAATACTCTTCCTATCACTTGGGAGCAATGTTATCTTCGTTCATGGTTAAACAACACGTTCCTTGCAACAGCATTTACTGCCGGAGAGCAGGCTAGAATCAATACCACCTTTGTAGATAATAGTCTTCCAAAGGATTTCCATGCTTTTCCTGACGAAGAACCAGTTACCGGTGGTAATCATACCTTCGATAAAGTTTATGTCTTAAGCTATGATGAAGTTATTAAATACTTCCCTATGAAGGATATCTGGTATAGCAGTTTTGGCTCTCCTGTTAATTATGATAAATTACTACAGGCTACTGCTACCCCTTATGCCATAAAGCAGGGCGTTGATATCTGGTCTGCTAAGGATGCTGCCACTTGTCTTTCTTATGGTGGCGGTTATAAGAACATTGCAAATGATGTAATCGGATATGTTGAAAAATGGGCACTTAGAACACCTTATGGCTCTCAGACATGTATTTATAATGTTGGTGCATCTGGTTCTTTTGGTTATCGCCAAGCTACTTATGATAACGCTACCCGTCCATGTATGAGAATCAGTATTAAATAAAACCGATTATCTAAAAATATCATTAAAAACGAAAGCATAATAAAACCGTTATACGAAGTACTCTGCTTCTTCGTATAACGGTTTCTTACTACTCTCCAATGCAAACTTCCTTTCCTTGGAATGCAAAGCCATATTTTCTGATATTCTCTTTCGGAACTCCTCTGGCTATCAAATCTGCTTCGTAATTCTTATCCTCTATCTGTTGCAATGCTGTCTGCACGGTATCCTCGATTGTCTTGTCTCTTCTGATATTAAATACCTTAAACTCAATAATAATCGCTACCTCTGCTTTATTTTTCGGCTCCAGCATAATGTCATATCTTCCAAATCCGCTTTCCCGATTTGAAGTGATTACATATCGGTCGGAAAGCGATACCATTAAGCCTAATACAAATCCATGGTAGAAGCGTTCCGGCTCGGTTCTTGTCGTAGTATCAAAATAGCTGAACATATCACTCGATACACGATTCATATATTCATTCATGGCTTCTACATCGCCTAACAGAAGCGCCTTTTCAAAGTCATTGTAATCACTGTATACTCTATCAAACCAACCTCTTACCATCTGATGAAACATTAATTTCACTTCATAATTCGTTATAGCAAGCTCATATTTAGGTTCCGTAATGGTCTCTCCATCCTCCTGAAATTCTTCATAATCGAGAACCTTGAGATAACCACTGGCAAGCAATAAACTCCAGATTGCCTTCTCACTACCGTTTAACTGATTATATACAATCTGCTCATCAATCGGTGTAATCAGATGTTCCCCCTCCAAAAGCCTCTCAAACTCTGTCTTAATACCCTTGCTCCCCTCACGAATCAGCTTTCCGACCAAGCTGTTAGAGCTTGTGTTCGCCCAATAGGTTGTGAATTTTCCTGTGTCTAAGTAATTCAGAATAGACCAAGGATTATAAATATCTTTTAATGAACCGAAGAAAAAGCCATCATACCAATGCTTTACCCTCTCTTTATCCTGATATCCATACTCGTCTAATGCTACGAATACCTCATACTCTGTAAAACCAAAACAATCCGCATATTCATCCGAGGTTGTTGTCACTACCTTTAAATTATTCAAATCTGAAAAAATAGATTCTTTACTAACCCTTGTAATGCCTGTCATCAAACCACGTGCAAGGTATGGATTCGTTTTAAATGCTGCATTAAACATACTTCGTGTAAATGACACAAGCTCATCCCAGTACCCATTCACATATGCTTCCTGCATCGGTGTATCGTATTCGTCAAGAAGTACAATTGCTTTTTTACCATAGTACTTATACAAAAACTTGGATAAATTATGGATTGCCAAGGTTGCATCGGCATCTTCTGTCAAATACATCACTTTACGAAAGATTTCTTTTTCGCTCTCTGCCAATGCTTCACTTTCCAGTAAATATTCATAATCTATATACAATGACTGCATGATTTTACTAATTCTATTTTTTGTAGTTTGAAAGTCCGTTTCCTTTACGTTGGCAAAAGAGAGACTAATTACCGGATAAGTTCCTTGTAACGTTCTGTATTCTTGCTCTTTCCAAATAGAAAGATTCTTAAATATACTGCTTTTTTCTGCATAATGAACGGAGAAAAACTGTTCCAGCATACTCATATTCAAGGTCTTACCAAAACGGCGTGGTCTTGTTATTAAAGTAACTTCATCTCCGCTTTCCCACCATTCCTTGATAAAATCAGTCTTATCCACGTAAAAATAATTATTTTCTATAATCTTACTAAAATCCTGAATTCCAATGCCTACTGTTCTTGCCATAGCTCTTACTCCCTTTGCATTAAGCAATGATCGGTTATTATTATAATCTTCCGTATTCTGTATCTTTTCTTTTTATCTCCTATTAGTATAAATGATTCCTTATTAAAATACAATTATTGTTATAGTATACGTTATTCCTAATAGCCTTTTCTCTCATAATGTTTTATACTTTTTGCTATTATGTGCAACAAAATGAATATCTTTTCTATCTAATAAATGTAATTACAAAAACAGCCGGCAGAAAGAAGGACAAATGAAATGGAACGATTGGTTAGACGTGCAATGCATAAGGACACCGAAAGCTTCATCCAATTAATAGAAGAAAATCGACAATCCATGATGAAGGTTGCCTATGGATTTTTCACAGAGGAAGAAGACGTTGCCGATGTCATACAGCAGACTATTTTAAATGCGTTTGAGCATATTGGAGAACTAAGGAAAGTCTCTTACTTCAAAACCTGGCTGATTCGCATTCTCATTAATAATTGTAATCAGCTATATAACAGTAAAAAACATACACTTTCCGAAGACCAGATTATGGAATATGGAAAACCAGATACTTATCCTGTTGACAATGAATTTTTTCAGCTTCTTTCCATGCTCCAGCCAGATGACAGAATTATTTTTTATCTGTACTTTGGTGAAGAATATACCACCAAAGAAATCAGCCGAATATTGGAAATAAAGGAAAGTACCATAAGAAGCCGTATTCATCGTGGCAAGGAACATCTGCGAAAGCATCTTCATAGAGAGGAGTGGGCATTATGAATCAGCATATAGAATATGAATTAAAAAATATCATGAAAACTGATTTACCGGAATCAGCCTTCATTAATCAAAGACTTCAAGAAACTTATCAACAGCTTAATAGTCAGAAAAAACATAATCATTCAAGGGGTTTTGCTATCAAAGCTGCTGTATCTGTTGCTGCCTGTTTGCTCCTTGTCATGATATGGGGTATTCAAAATCCTACTCTTGCTGCACAGCTTCCCCTCATCGGTCGTATATTCCAGCAGCTCGAACAAGAGGTGTCCTATCCGGGTGATTACAGCGAACATGCTATAGATTTGCAGACTCCTCCAATATCTATTACGGATGTAGAGGACTCCACCCAATCTGCATCGACATATCGTCAAGAATCGGGAGATTTAACTGTTACCTTATCGGAAGTGACCTATGATAGTAATGCTCTCTATCTTGCCATTCTCATTGAGAATAAAAATGAATTTCCAAAAAATGTACAAGCTAAAAGCTTCCTATATCTTACCTGCCAAGGCAGTATGGTTTATCCGGATGGTACTATGGATAACTTTGGTGAAGCATATGGAAATATGCCTGCATATATGGCAGAAGGAAATTTCCCGGATTCACATACTTTTCAAGGCTTAATTCAATTTGAATGGGATCATATTTCCGATTATTCTTTCTGCAATTTTACCTTCTTGTCTTTTGAGCAGGAGCTACAAACTGGTACCAAAATGACTGGTGAGTTAGGAAATAGCGGGGAATTTGTAGAGTATATAGAAAATGACCGCAACATCTACGAAGGAGAGTGGAGCTTTGAAATACCTATTGATTCTTCCTTAATCACACAAAAGGAAACACTCATAAATGACTGCAACGAAACAGGCTTTGGTATCGAAAAAATCGTTGTAAATGACTATGAATTATACGCAGTTCCCATTTATCCCAATGAAGAAAATGAAATGGACTATATCGTATCTATCTGGGATGCCAATGGTGTTCCATTAGATAGTCACGGTGATGACTTTACAAGATTCTCTACGCATGGGCGTGATATATCCAGTATCACAGTATACATCCTTGACTACTATGACTATATGAACTGTAAAGGTGAAAACTATAAAAAACAGCCACAAAAGGCAATTTACCAACAAACTATTTCACTAAACTAACTAAAAGAATACGCATAAAAAACCGTTATACGAAGTACTCTATTTCTTCGTATAACGGTTTTCTTATCTTTGCTCTTTATTTATCTTAAATGTTGAACAAATCACTATATACTTTCAATGCTCCATCTGTCTCATGTGCAAGTACACGTTTTGCTAATACCTTACCTAACTGTACACCTTCCTGATCAAAGCTGTTGATATTCCATACAAATCCCTGGAACATAACCTTATTCTCAAAGTGTGAAAGAAGTGCACCAAGTGCCTCTGGTGTTAACTGGTCTCCGATAATAATACTTGATGGACGTCCACCTTCGAAGTTCTTATTGCGGTTTTCATCAGCCTTACCACAAGCAAAAGCCACAATCTGAGCAACCACATTTGCACACAGCTTCTGCTGACTTGTGCTGTCCTCAATTACAACATCTCTTCCCATCTGATTGTTCTTGAAGCCAACAAACTGAAGAGGTACAATATCTGTTCCCTGATGAAGTAACTG
Organism: Lachnospiraceae bacterium; assembly: GCA_017440575.1. Lineage (GTDB taxonomy): Bacteria > Bacillota > Clostridia > Lachnospirales > Lachnospiraceae > COE1. The sequence continues at coordinate 63,270 of JAFSGY010000058.1, forward strand.
ATAGAAGGAATGCTGTCCGTTTGTTCCCGGCTCACCAAAGATGATTGGACCTGTTGGGTAATTTACAGGCTCGCCAAAACGGTTTACAGACTTTCCGTTTGATTCCATATCTAACTGCTGTAAATGAGCAGGGAAACGGCTTAATGCCTGAGAATATGGAAGAACAGCTGTATCCGGATATCCTAATACATTACGCTCATATACACCAATCAATGCATCTAACATTGCAGGATTTGCTAACATATCTTTATTCGTTGCAAGCTTATCTTCTTCTGCTGCACCATCTAAGAATCTCGCAAATACTTCCGGTCCAAATGCCAATGATAATACAGCACCACCTACACCTGAAGTAGATGAGAAACGTCCTCCAATATAATCATCCATAAAGAATGCAGCAAGATAATCATCACTCTTTGCTAATGGAGATGTCTCACTTGTAACCGCAACCATATGCTTTGCAGGATCTAAGCCGGCATTCTTTAATGCATCTTTTACGAAAGATTCATTGGTCAAGGTTTCAAGAGTTGTACCGGATTTGGAAACCAATACAAAAAGAGAATGTGCTAAATCAATGGTATTTAATACACCTGCTGCATCATCAGGGTCTACATTGCTGATGAACTTTGCTTCCATCTTAAATGTGTTATTTACTTTTGCCCAGTTTTCCAGTGCTAAATACATCGCACGAGGACCAAGGTCACTACCACCGATACCAATCTGAACAACTGTTGTAAACTTCTCACCTGCTGCGTTTGCAATGACGCCACTATGTACTTTGTTTGCAAATTCTGCGATTTTCTGCTGTTCTCCAGTATAGAAATCACGCTTATCACCGCCATCTGCTTCCACAGCTTCGCCTAACTGTCCACGAGTCATATGATGAAGTACCATTCGCTTTTCTCCGGTATTGATAACCTCACCATTGTAAAGAGCTTCAAACTTTTCAGTAAGCTGAGCTTCCTCCGCTAATTTTGCAAGAGCCTCTAATACCTTATCATCAATCTGCTTTGCTGCATAATTATAAACCATGCCAGCTGCCATTGGTACACTGTATTTTTTTACACGTTCAGCGCCGTTATCTCCAGACATAACCTCTGCAAGATTTACACGACCTACTTTTGAAAGTTCCTGATAAGAAGTAAGCGTATCCAAATTGTTCCACATAACCATGATCATTTCCTCCTCGAAAAACAAATATTATGTATAAATGTTTGTTTTCAGTTTATTAGCCTTTAACTTCGTTATCATTTTATCAAAGTTTTTTTCAGATAGCAAGCATAGTTTCCATCTTTCAAAAAACGTTTTCATGTCATGAATGATTTTAACAATTCCTCAAGCTCTTTTGCCTCTTTTTCGGTAAAAATACTCTCCTCCTGCTCATCCTGATAAACAGCTCTCGTATTTCTTGGCTTTCTTATCGTTTCCTTTTCTTGTTCCAGCTCCCATTGCAGCTTTTCCTTGTCTCCTATCCCATGCTCTAAGCGTTCTGCAATGTGATTTTCCAAATAATCGGTAAGATTAGTTTTCAAAACCTTTCGTCTTCCCGGCATATCCACAATGGAAGAAATACTTAAAAACAGATAAATCCCAAAAAGACTCACGATATAAAATGGCAACAGGTCTACAAATCGCTTCCCCTCAATAATTCCCTTACATACACCAAAGCCGGCAACAAATACTCCTGCCATCATAATCTGCCCAGATAAATGCTTAATAAAGTTCACACTCATCCCCATAAAGCGGATACGATTGATATACTTATCCACAAAAATAGGGATATTAGACACACCACCATTTAACTTATAACACTGTATAAATCGTTCCTTGCACTGCTTTAACAGCATATTGTCTGTCCCAAGCATCGTATCGGTTGCCTGAATCATCCTCTGATATGCTACTCCGATTGCTACTTGATACAACACACCGATTACCATCAGAACGATGGATATCGTCATGATAAGTGACTGATTTATATTTTCCATGATGATTCCTCCCAAATTCCTTGTTGTTGGACAAAGTATACTGAAATTTTTTTTGCACTACAAGGGGATTTCTGGTAGAATCGTTCGACAAGTTCTGCCATATCCGGCTACCATCTGACTGCGTCTTTCACGCCTCAACAAAATGCTTGCATTTATCACATTATTTTTAGGCTTTTCTATGGTTTCTTTTTCTGTTATAATCCATAACATATATATGTGTGATGTACTTAGGAGGGAAATGATGAAATACAAAACAAGTGGTACCTGTTCATCAATGATTGATATTGAAACAAATGGTGATATTATTGAATCTGTTGTCTTTACCGGTGGTTGTAATGGTAATCTGCAGGGTATTTCTGCATTAGTAAAGGGCATGAAAATAGAAGATGCCATTGCAAAATTAAAGGGTATTAAGTGTGGCTTTAAGAACACTTCCTGCCCAGATCAGCTTGCTCATGCTCTGGAAGAACTTATTGCTGCAAAATAGGAGGCATTTCATATGAAGCGCATCGTATTCACTGGCGGCGGAACAGCCGGCCATGTTACACCAAATATTGCTCTGTTTCCAAGATTAAAGGAGCTTAATTACGATATTCATTATATTGGCTCTTACGAAGGAATCGAGAAAAAATTAATGGAAGATTACCATATTCCCTATTATGGAATCTCAACAGGAAAGCTTAGACGCTACTTCGATCCAAAGAACTTCAGTGATCCCTTCCGCGTTATCAAAGGCTTTTCTGAGGCAAAGAAAATATTAAAAACCTTAAAGCCTGACATTGTTTTCAGTAAAGGAGGCTTTGTTAGCGTACCAGTTATTAGAGCTGCTGCCTCTTTAAAGATTCCATGTATTATACACGAATCGGATATGACTCCAGGACTTGCCAACAAGCTGTGCATTCCTGTTGCAAATAAAGTATGCTGCAATTTCCCTGAAACCTTGCAAAATCTTCCAGCTGATAAAGCGGTTCTTACCGGTTCTCCAATTCGTGAGGAGCTATCAAGAGGCAATAAATATCATGCGCTTGATCTTTGTGGTTTTACATCAGGCAAACCGGTTATTCTTGTAATTGGTGGAAGTCTTGGTGCTGCCGGTGTCAATTCACTGGTACGTGATGCCCTTCCAAAGCTGTTAGACGATTTTCAGATTGTGCATGTTTGTGGAAAGGATAAGGTTGATAACCTTTTATTAAATACACAAGGCTATAAGCAATTCGAATATGTAAAGGAAGACTTAAAAGACCTCTTTGCTCTTGCCGATATTGTTATTTCCAGAGCTGGAGCAAACGCTATCTGCGAGCTTCTAGCCCTTAGAAAGCCGAGTCTCTTAATACCGCTTCCTGCCTCCAGCAGCCGTGGTGACCAGATTCTGAATGCTAAGAGTTTTGAATCACAGGGATTTTCCATGGTAGCTGATGAAGATGACTTAACACCTTACACCTTGGTAGAAAAGGTTCATGAGCTATACTTTACTAGACAATCCTTTATCGAGGCCATGCAAAACAGTAATCAGCGTAATTCGATTGCAACGATTGTGGACTTAATTGAAAAAGAAGTGAAAAAAGCATAATATAAAAATACAACCCCTTCCGAGTTTTTCGAAAGAGGTTGTATTTTTATATTATGCTTATTCTGTTATCTGATTCTTCACTGCCTCAAGCTCATCCTGAGTCATTTCGGTTGGATTCCAAGCGATTTTCTGATTATCATTCTCGTATCTTGGAATCAGATGCATATGGAAATGAAATACCGTCTGTCCTGCTACTTCATTATTGTTCTGAACTAAGTTAAAGCCGTCACATCCAAGCTTCTCTGTCATGGTTGTTGCCATTCTCTTAGCAAGCTTCATAACCTTTGCTGCTGTTTCATCCGGCAGCTCATACAGATTCTTAAAATGTGATTTTGGAAGAATCAAAGCATGTCCTTTGGTTGCTGGCGCAAGGTCAAGAATGACACGAAACTCCTCATCTTCATATAACGTTTTCGATGGAATCTCTCCATTTGCTATTTTACAAAAAATACAATTATTATCTATCATTCTGTTGTCCTCTCTTTCTGATTTATTGGAATCCATAAAGAATATCCAAAGTTCTTAAAACCTTAAAGTCTCCCTTCATCTTCATGGAACCTGCCATAAACGCTCTTTGGAAGGTCATTCTTCCCTGAATTATTTCATTCATTACTTCCGTTGATATCTGCATCTCTACATCTGCCTTATCAACTGTTCCATAGAAACATTCCATCTCTGCATTATTCACCTTAATGATCAATGGCTTAGCTGCCTCCGGCATATGAAATTTGTACACTGCCTGAAATCCCGGCTGAGGACGGAAATGGCTCTTCAAATCTTCCACAAACAGATTCGTTTCCTCGATTTCCTTTTCCCCCATCAGATCCTTGAACATACTAGCAAGCTCCTGAATATCTTCCTTCTGTTTCTGCACATAATCATCATCAGATGCCAGCTCAGAAAGCTGCTCTGCCTCCTGTGGTGTCAGATTCAGACTTTGTGTAAAGGATACCTTCTGCTTTACAGCCTGATTACTACATGGCAAAACCACTGCCTTCTGATTAATAGAACGATATAAATCCTCTGTCCTTCTCTCAATCAACCTTGCATACTGCTTGTTCTGCTCAAAATCCGCGATATCTGCAACAAATCCACAGATTCCAGTGCAAAGAATTCCACCTAAAATCTCCCATGCCACATTTAAGTGCATCATACCTTCACGCTCACCATATGCAGTAGACATGACAACGGGACACATATATATTTTAGAAAGTCTTTCCTTATCACCATAGAGCCAGCATGCATCCAGAAACTGCTGCATCCAGCCTCCAATTCCATACCACTCTACCGTTGTCGCAAGGATAACACCATCTGCATCCTTTAACGTCTGTGGCAATGCCGTAATATTATTCTTAATCTCATATAAATCGTATCGTTCTACGGTAACATTCAGTTCTTTTAGAACCTCCTGCATCTTGTTCATTACATACAGCGTAGGATCCCCAATCATTCCTCGTCCGCCATAATAAATATTAATCTTCACCCACTATCACCCTTTTTACCTTTCAACCTTCTCATGTAACCCATAGCTTTACATAACTACTTCTATTGTAACTGTGTAAAAGAGTATCGTCAATTGGATTTTAACAATAAGTCAAACAAACTCTCCCTAACATAATCCTATCCCCTAGTTCCATTGCAACCTCCTCATGAATCCCTAATAAATCACCATTTCGTATTGTTCCATTGGTAGAATTCAAGTCTGAAATATAGACTTGTCCGTTCCTCTCCTCTAGCCTTGCATGCATACGGCTCACGGTATTGTCGGGAATCACAACATCGCAGAATTGTGCAAGCTTTCCCAGAGTAAGAGGGAATTGTATCAGCGGAATCTTCAGTTCTTTTCCATTTACCATGCCTTTTAAGCAGCGCTCCGGCATAAACTCCCCGTTCAGAAGCATCGTTGCACCAGTAAGTTCAGAGGTCTGCTGTCCTGTATGTGATTTTTCCCCACTTTCCATAACCGTATTTTTTTCTACCTTAATCATGTGCACATTAGCTTTCTCTAACATTTCTCCATCCTGTTCCCAATACTCTAACACATTCTCTGGCTCATCGGACAATTCCCGAATCTGTTCCTCTTGCCTCCATTTCTTTAAAATGCTGACAAAGAAAAGAACAGCTGCCACAACAGACATTCCAATAGCCCCATAAAGACTGACCTCCTGCTTTTGCGACAAAGGAATCAGCTTTAACAGCCTTGCACCAAAAATAATGGCTCCTGCACTAAGTGCTAACAAGGTACAAAGTAATGCTCCTAGAATATTTTTGTTCCACCCATAAGACTCTACCTCATCTGTCGTATCCTCGATTTCATTTTTATCATAATTATTTTGTTTCATATCATTTCTATATAAGTTAACATTGTCTTCTTTTATAAAATCAGGACTTTTACAATAGGAATCTCTCTCTATCTTAGAACAATTCGCTGACTCACAATTATCCTTCCATTCCATGTCCGCTCCCATTTCCTGCGCCTCATATAACATTACCTTTACCTCACTAAGTACATAATTAGGATTTCTGGTATATCGATAAACCTGATATGCAAGCCATACCGCCTGCTCCTGCTTGTGGTCAATCTTGGTCAAAAGATAGTCCAAAAGCATTTGAAAGGACTTTCTGACATCTCCGTCATAATCAGGATAGCATACAAAAAATGGCTCACTGGTATCCATATGAAGAAAAATATACTCTGGCATGAGAAGTACCTGACTGCCATCCAGTAAATATTCCTCTAATCGCTCAAAACATCGGATACAGCCTGCCAGCAGCTTATGCAATACCTCATAACCAATGTCCTGCTTTTCATACAATCGATCTAGAGCTTGCAAAGAATTAATCTCATAGCAATACTGCTTCTCCCCTTCCTTGTATCTATATACCACAGGAAGCAGTCCTGGAATCTGATTCTCTAACAGCATTCTTGTTATATAGCTCTCTTCTTGTGTGCTCTCAAAAAACTGATAGGTACTTAAAACCAAATAATTATGATTCATACTCCTCTCATATCGTTTATCTGGCAAGCACTTCTCTTGTTCCTCCATTTCCTTATCCTGTCCTTTCTTTTATCCTATATCTGTCTCAATATCGCCACTGTCTTATTTCTCAAAACCTTTTTACTGACTTCCATACAAAGTGCATCCTTACTAACAACAGCGCTTAGCCAGTTGCCAACAGGCATATTCATCTTGCATTCATAAGAAACTGTTACTGCAAGTCCTGACACACGTACCGTGGTGTTCACTTCCCTGACTGCGAAGAGCTTCCCCTCTATCAAGGTCTCTGCCGCACCTGTTGCCTCTTCATACGCCTCCTGCGTATTGGCAAATCGGTTACTGCTTCCCCGTAATGCCGCGGCATAGGCACATTGCTCTAAAATACATCTGTCATAGCAATAAAATGACAGAAATATCATAAATACAATAATCATTATGACAAAGGGCAAAAGCAGTGCTGCTTCCACCGTAAAATACCCTGACATTTTCTTTGTAAGATACCTTCTCATGACATGCCTCCAAGAAGAAATGTCATGCTATAGCCAAGAAACAATGCCGGCAAAAAGGGAAGTCTGATTCTTTTCTTTCCTCTTTTTAAAAGAATTACCACAAATGCTATAGGCACCATAAAAAGGCTGGCAAAACAAACAATTCCAAGTGTATTCCTTACCCCACACAAAATACCAAGCGCCGCAATTACCAATCCATCCCCTTTTCCAATCTGTTCCCCACTAATTATAGATATCCCAAACATACATACTCCAATAAACAATCCTCCTAGCGCTCCATACCAGCTATGATCCTGTCTGACCATACAGCCATAACATGCAACTAATGCCATTGCTACAATGTAAATTACTCGAATCTCCCGTTTTCTCACATCCTCTATTCCTGCAAAAAATAGCAATAGTCCTTCCAATGCATAAATACCATATATCATCTATATCTAAAAACCTTTCCTTTCTATTCTTTAACCGCATTTTTTACAGGCAGTCCTATTTCCTACCTTGGATAATGGAATCTCCTGAATAGTCCTTTTCAAACCGCTACACTGTAAAGTTGCATGATATCGATTTCCATAGCTTGTAACAAATACGGTATTCGTGCATTTTTTTCCACATTCTTCGCAGACGTAGAAACAGGCTCCATCTGCATTCCTTAGCTTCTCCACATACTCAATATCAACTGCACGAATTGACAGCCTTAGATAAGAACAGCTTTTCGTTCTATGATATACCTCTCCATACTCCGTAATGTAAACCGTCTCTTCTTCCTCTGCCTTGGCTTTTTCTACATCATAGCCTGTCCATGCCCTTGCTCTCATCCGACTAAACATTAGAAAATCTGAAAATCCCATTATGGGATAATAAGACTCTGCCTTGTACGGAAATATTAAATCGATACACTCATCCTCTCCCATTATGTCAACAGACTCACCCACGATTGTAAGCTCCTTTGCTGACTGATGTAACTTCATATTCCAATTACTTTGCAAACGATAGATTTCTATAAAAGACATTAAATTCATAATCGCAAACAGAAATAATGGCAAAACGAAAGTTGCTTCAACTGTCATACTGGCAGACTCTGTGCTCCTCTTAGAAAAGAGGCAGAAGGATATTCTTCTACATGCCTGAATAGAATTGTGCAGGATAACAGAAAATGCATGGACTGTCTGGAGAGACATAGCTCCTTTCTTATTTACTCTTTTGTTTTGACGTGTCTGTTGTTTTGATCCTTTTGAATCGTTTATTTTCTGTATAAAAGGTCTCACGAATGGAGAAGAATTCAACATGTAAAAGAACATCCTTCCACCTCCTTTCTCTTATTCATACCGCATGCTTCTTGTAAAGACATATTCCTGTTCTCTATCTCCCATAAAACCAAAGGTTATTTTTAGATGATCCACGCACTGATCCATACGAAAATGCTCATTTCCGGCTGTTCTTCGTATATCCAGCTCTGCCATATCCATGCTACGCATGGCCTTATCCTCCTGATTTATCATAAGTGCCAGAAAAATCCGCAAATATCCTTCATAGGATATTCCTGACGCATATGTCATATCTGCATTTTTCCCCCATAACTCTCCTCGAAAGATTCCGGCAAGACTAAGCTTCCACTCTCCCTGCTTTTTAACCAGTGGTACTTCTCCCCCTTCTAGCAGGCATTTTACATCATAAATACTCTCTGCTATTACCCACAACAGAATAATCAGCTGCGCTAATACATCAGCCGCCTGAGGTATACCAAGCAGCGAACAGATTGCCGTTGATGCAAGCTCCACTTCCTTTATTTTTACAGAGTCCTTTGTTGTAAGATAAAGATAGTTTGCACCTGTCCTTAACCATAACAACCTTTCCGCTGATTCTCGCAGATTCGATATATCATTGTCTCTTCCATAGAGAATATACTCCAGCTGATATTTCAAATGACTGTTCTCCTTTTCCTGTCCATAAAAACCATATTTCTCCAATAAAAATTCTCCAAATAGCAGTTCTTGAATCAATCCTTCAGGTTCTTCCACATATTCCGGAAGTCCTGAACCTTTATTAATATTCTTTTGTTGTGCCCGATAACTAAGGCAGTCTTTTCGTTCCATGACTGCTGTTGATAAAGTTTCCGGCTTCGAAACTGCCAGATAGAGAATTCCCTTACCTGTAAAACTGTCAAAGAAATCTTTTAGAAGGTCATAAGAAAATCCCTCTTGTGTCTGCCTATCTGTTTCCGTTATCTCTTCTGTTACCAGAGTTTCTTCAAATTCCTTTTGATACTTTGCAAGGCTCTGACTCATATCTTCAGACAAGAGCTGACTCTTTTCTATGGTTTGTAGTTGCCCCTGTATCCCCTTGATAATATCAATACCATATCTACACTTTACATAATCAATAGCCTGTGCTTTCCAAACCGCACCTGCATCATCGGTTGCAAATGCCGCCTCTTCTATCTCAAGATATATGTTTTCTAATCCAATCCAATTACTTCCTGGTACCACTGTAAGTCCTTTTTGGGGATTCAGATTATAAGACATATATTCTGATAGATGCTTTTCTATCTTCGAGAGACTTCCCTTTTTCGTTCCATAAGAGTCATCAATAAACAGTAGGCCATATTGTGAGAACAGCTCTCTATGATACTCTGCAAAGATAGAATCCATCCCTAAATCCGCCACCAACTCTGCCTGTAGCCTTGCGGCTCCCATCGCTGCGCCCTCTACAAGAGCAAGCAACAGCGACAGGATAATAGCAAAGGTAAATGTCAGATACACTGTAATATATCCCGACTGCTTTCTACATAGCATTGGCATCCGCCTTAATAGTCTTTAAAACGCCTTGTACTACTGACTTAATACCATCTCTAAAAATAGTGACTAAGGCAATCAATACCACAATAATTAACACGACCTCTACGGTTCCCATTCCATCTTCTTCTCTTAAAAAATTCTTAAGCTCTTTCATTTTTTCTCCTTTTTCTCTTTTTCATTATTTTGTATTCGAAAATTTAACTACATATTAGAAAGAAACGTTGGCACGATAACGATAATCATTACAATTGTAAGCAACAGCATCATGGGAACTAGTAGCTTCGTTCCTGCCCTTTCTCCCTGTCTTCGTGCCATATGCTTTCTTTCCTCGAATGCCTCCGTAGCCTCCTCCTGCAAGAGCAGGGCAAGGTTTGCAGAGCCACTTCTTACATTCTGTGTTAGCAGCGTTGCCAGCTTGTTATAACAAGGTATTCTACAACGTCTGCCAAAGCCCTCTAAGGCTTCCTGCTGAAAAACACCGTTTTTCAGTTCATTCGCAGTCAACAGCATCTCCTCATAGGCATAACGTTTTTTTGTTTCCGGTAAATCTTTTTTACAATAATCCGTAACGATTCTCTGCCATGCATTGGGTACTGTCATTCCTGCTCCCAATAAAAGTGCAAGCTTACTGACCAGCTCAGGGTAGTCCATTTTCATCTGCTCTTCCCGTTCCTCTACCCTTTTATGCAGATCCTTATCCTTACTGAATAGAAGCACGATGCACACCAAAGGCGTCGCAATCAAAAACAAAAAACCGTTTTTTTGCGTCTGCCTTGTCCACACAATCTCTTTTCCCCCGTATTCTGTGGGCAGCATGATATATTCCTGTTCTCTGTTCCTCGCTTCTAAGTCCTGTAGCTGCCTTTGCAACTGCTCCTGCATGCTTAAGGGGGATGCCCTGCTCTGTATACAACACCAAAAGTTCTCCTCCCTCTCAAATTCCTGACAAGAAATCTGCGCTGTCAGCTCTACTACAACAGCTTCTGACAACTCATTCTGTATTAATCTTCCATTCGATTCTACATATTCCTCATCTGTGTACCACAGGATTTCAAAGGGATATCCCTCTAATCCACTAACCAAATTCAGGTCATAGCTTACCTCATCAAACGACCTGTTTTCTCCTAAAACTACTGTCTCAAGCTCTGGCTGGAAGAAATCATACAGCTCTATCAATTCCTGTTTCGTATACTGACGTTCCGCAAGCTCCAGTGTAAGCTGCGCCTCCTCTATGCCATTTTCAGCGATTAACGCAATAATCTGACTTCCCTCTCCATATTCACTTCTCGGTAACTGATTATTTTCTACATAATCTACTCTTCTCTCTTGGATCATAAGTAATATCCCTATAACACCTCCTACCAACAGAATCAGAATCCCTAGTGACAGCTTCTCTATGACAAACTCCTTTTGTTTTTTTGCAATATCCTGCATAGGATACAATATCTTTAAGTCCTCCCGAACTGTGTTGCTTTGCCAAAAAAGGCTGTTCTTTTTGTTTTTTCTTTTCTGTCGCTCCAGTCTGCTATAAATCCAAAGTGCAAGTCCTTTCACATATTCCATTTATACTTCCTTCCCTTATCAGATATTAATATCTAAAATTCTCTCTGCTAGAAAACAGGCAAATACATACACTCCAAGACACACTGTCATTAATATGATGCCGACTACACTATGATACAAGCTGTCAAGAAACCCCGGCGAAGTCAACGACAAGTAACCAATCATGCCAAAGGGCATGCACTGCATAATCTTTTGTTCTAACATCTTTTCACTCATGATTGTGTGAATCTCACGTTTTACCTCCATCTTGTCTCCAATGATATCAGCCGTTCTTATCATAATGCTTCGTATCTCTCCACCGCCTCGCTTTGCAATAGCAAAGACTTCCGCAAATTCATAAATATCTTCTAAGTTACTCCTCTGTGCCAACTGCAATAAAGATTGCTCTAAGGACTCATTATTTTCCACACGCCGCAATATCCACATAAGCTCTCTAGCCATCAGACTTTTTTCTCCAAAAAGCACGCAAATATCCCGATAGGCTTCCATAAAGGCATTTTCCACGGAGAATCCTGCCTGTAAATGAGAGGAAACAGCTAAGATTACCTCACGGAACTGATGATTGAGAAGCTGCTTCCTTTTCTCACAAAGCAGTTTCTTTTTTCTATTCAAATAGAAATACAAAAAGGGAAGAATAAAAAGCCCAAATGCAACCATACTGTCATAAAACAGCCAACTAACTATTCCCAATATCACACAGCCCTCTAATATGTAACGAACCAACTCCATAACCGTAAAATAGTAGTTTCTATAATCAATAAAGTCCTGCTGCCAACAGCTTCTGTGTATGTAACAGCTCATTCTCTTTTTGCAACGTTCCAAGGATTCTTCCCTCCTCTTCTCCTGTCTCTTCGAAACGATACAGACATTGTGTCTGAATCTCTCCATTCTCATATCCCATTATCTCTGCAATTTCCAACACCTTTCTGGAACGGTCACGTATCCTTCCTAAATGCACAATAATATCCACGCCGGAAGCAATTTGCCCCCTGACTGCCGCAAGGGGAAGCTCCATTCCCATAAGCACCATGGTTTCTAATCTTGCAAGCATATCTTTTGCAGAATTTGCATGTCCTGTACTTAAAGAGCCATCATGCCCCGTATTCAACGCTTGTAACATATCAATTGCTTCCGCGCCTCGAACTTCCCCAACAATGATTCTGTCCGGCCTCATACGAAGTGAGGTTTTTATTAAGTCACGTATGGAGATCTCCTTTACCCCCTCCGTATTGGCATTTCTGGTTTCCAGACTTACCAGATTTGAAATTCCACGTATCTGAAGCTCTGCGGAATCTTCTATAGTTATAATTCGTTCTGTACTTGGAATGTAATGCGATAATGCATTTAAGAATGTAGTCTTACCAGAGCCGGTTCCACCACTAATAAAAATATTGTAGCCCGCTATTACAAGCTTTTTTAAGAACTCTGCTGCCTCTGCAGAAATCGAATCAAAAGCAATTAACTGTCCCATTGTAATCGGATTTTCAGGAAAACGCCGAATCGTAACCACAGGTCCATTTAAGGCAACTGGACTCAATACAATATTCACACGTGAGCCATTTTCCAGTCTGGCATCTACAATGGGTGAAGCTTCATTTACAGTTCTGTTACATTTATTTACAATCTGTTGTATGATATTCTCTAATTTTTCCTTGGACTCAAAGTGTTTTTCCCATCGATACAGACTTCCCTGTTTTTCATAGAAAATGTTGCCAGCTCCATTAATCATAATCTCCGTTACATCCTCTGCATCAATTAACTCCTGCAAAATGCCAAGTCTCCTAACATCATAAAAAATCTCTTTTGCAAGGCGCTTTCGCTCTTCTAAGTTCAAGGAATAGCCATGTGCGTTATGAAGCATCAAGTCATCAATCATGGCCTGTATCTCTTCATCGGGAACTTCCCTTGTAAAATCAATCTGCCCCCGCAGTCTATCTTCCATGTCCCGCCTGCAAATCTCATATCGGTCTGTTACCATCTTTTTCTATCAGTCCTTTCATATATTCTCCCAAAGGTGTCATCGTAAGCTGTTCCAGGTTACCTACTCGTCCCAGCCATTCCTGTGATAGCTCAATCCATTTTGTCTTCTTTAATACAAAAGATATTTCCCGTTTCTCCATTACCACCTTATATTGTTCCATTGCAAGCTGTTCCTCTCTTGTTCTTGCGCATATACTGTAAATGCAGTCACTATTCTGCAAAAAGTAATATAGTCCCTGACATATCTCGGATAAATCCAGAATAATATCTGTGTATTCTCCCATTTCCTGCAGTCTTTCCATCAAAGTCTGCCATTCCGCCTGTGTAACAGGAAGCAAATCCATACAATCCTCTGCTGGTGCAAAATAATCAACACCCCCAAGTCTTTGCTTTATGCTCTGAATCCGATAGCTAAAATTAGGCTCTTTTCTTCCTACAACATATAACAAATCTGTAATATCCGCCCTAGAATCAAACGTCTCCATAAACAGCTCCCTGCACCCTACAAAAGCATGCAGATTCAGATATAACACCTTATGGTTTTTCTCAGAAAGAACTTGTCCCAGAGCAAATGCCGCCTTAGTCTGCTCCTGTGAAGCTACCGGTGAATAAAAAGTATGTACCCTTGCAGCTCTGGCACACCGATAAATGGGAATATCCATAAGACTATGCTCTGCATATTCATTCAAAAACTCATGTATCAATGTCTCCATGGATTGATATTTTTCTAAATATGGATATTCCGCAATATCTGCTTTTCCATCTTCTTTTAAAATAAAGACTTGTAACGCCTGTATATTCGCTAAGCCCTTTTCATAGAACGACTCGCTTATCAAACATATGGCAAACGCCTGCTTTTTACTATATTCTGCTGCTTCGTACAAAGAAGTAAAGGCAAGTATCTCAAACCCCGTAAGCCGTTTCATCAGATAGCTCTGCATACTCTGACGATAACGTTCATCTCTATCACATATTGCCAATCTTTTTTTCATAAGCATTGTCCTCCATACCATAACAACACACTACACAGCACCGGAACGGACAGCCTGATGACACCTTTAGGATTCCCTTTGTCTACCTCATATACATCAAACACACCTGTTAATACTACCTTTTTACAATATTGCCCTAGATAAGCAAGTCGCTCCCTACTCTCCCGTTGCCACACCATTTTTATCACTGCCCATATTCCGGCTAACAGCATTGCTATGAACATACAATGTAAATAGGAAACACCTCTTACATAACAGCCAAGCATCAGAAAGAGCTTAACATCTCCTGCACCAAGTCCCTTTATCAGATAAAAGGGATAAAATGCTACAAAAATAATCACGAGCTGAAGCAAGGTCTGTCCAAGCAGATGTATGCCTCCATCGTCTACCGTCAGTACCATACCTGCTATCATTCCAAATCCTATCCACAGATTGGGAATCCGATAGCATAAGATATCCACAAAGGCAGCTATGATTAATACACATATTAGGATTTTCATTCTTAACATGCCTTTCCTTTTTCATTATTTTTTATTCTTCCATAAACGTTTTGGGAAAATTACCGATTCGGTAAAGAACAGCAATCGCTGTGATTGTTTTTGATTATAGCATGACTTTTTACTTTGTCTACTTCAAATGTAATAATTCGATTCTAGTTTAAAATTTTTTTAAAATTAGAAGCATAAAGAAAGACATTCATGCCTATACTTAAAATATCTTTAACATCCATAATATCTAAGGAAAGGCGATAAATGTCTTTATGAAAACATATTTTAGTCTGAAAAAGATGACAAAACCAGAAAAAGAAGATACTCCTCTCACTGCAAGAGAGCTTTTACTTGCCGATATTGCAAAAACACAGCATGCTCTGGAAGTAGCATACTGTGGCTTTGACAATGTAACGGATCCTGATTTAATCGACTGCTATATCTATGAGGTCAACTCTGCTCTGAAAAGATACCGCTTTTTGCTTGAGCAGGCAAAAAGCATGCAGCTCTTTATTGAAGAATCCGAAGATGTGGATACCCGCCTTATGCCAGGTAACCTCTCTTTGCATCATAATTGAGCAAATCTTCATTTAAGTCGGACTTTGTATAAGTCAAGCCTGCATAAACACTCTGAATGTTATCCATAAGTGGAGCCGAATCATCCTTTTGGCTTACCACGTAATAAGCATCATGCAGCTTGGTAAAAATAGTCTTAATAACATCAAGGTTCTCTGTATTATAACTATAAATATCTTTTGCAAGCTCTCGGTCTGCAAAACAATAAATAGAAAAGAGATTTCTTGATAATGCATAATCAAAATTTAAACTGGTACGCATCTGACCGATGCATTCTCTTGCCATGCGAAGATTCTCCTTAAACTCTTCCTTCCTATCCTCATGAAAGGCATTCATGGCATCCTCTAAATAAACCAGAAGCATCTCATATACAATTACTACAAGCTGTGTTCTATTTGCCTGTGTAATTCTTCTGGTAAAGGTCTGTTTTGTATCCGTGTTCATACGTTATTCCTTTCTATTGAAGCAGCTGCAATACAGACTGTGGTCTTTCGTTAGCCTGTGCCAGCATTGCGGTAGAAGATTCTACCAATACCTGTACGGTAGAATACTCTGTCATTTCCTTCGCCATATCAACGTCCATAATTCTGGAATAAGACGCTGTCATATTTTCCTCTGTTACATCCAGATTGGTAATCGTATGCTCGATTCTGTTGCAATATGCACCAATCTTAGAACGAATACCGGAAAGATAATCAATAGCTTCCGCAATCACATCAATTGCTTCGGTTGCCTTTTCTTCGGTTGTGATATCCAAACCATCCACACCTAGATACTCTGTTCCCAATGCAGGAATCTCAATCTGAATAACCTGTCCCTCATTTGCACCTACCTGAATTCTCATTGGCCCCATACCGGTAAGATTCAAATTGATATTTTGGGTATCATCATTTTTATCCCCTACGGTATATTCTGTTTTCACGGTATCTGTATGTGTATGGAGAGAATCCTTTAACTCTGTCGGATCAGGTGTTCCATCGGGATTTTTATTACCTTCATCAAATAATTTGAATGTATACCTTCCTGCATCTGTGGTATCTTCTACATTTTCATAGTTAATGGTAATATTACCTGTTTGTTCATCTACTGCACATCCTGTAACCATATATTCTGCATCCGGATTTATGGTCTTGAAGTAATCAGCGAAATCCTCTGTCAGATGTCTTAATCCTTCTTCTTCAGAGCCTGTGTGGTAAGAAACAGTTGGAGTTGTTTGAGCAGGATCCATAGTTTCATCCTCTCCCCAGTCCTTAATAATATTCAGTTCACTGATATTGTACCTAATAGTCCCCTCCTGATTGGTTACTGTAATATTCTTATAGCAGTCCGTTGTGATATAGGTAGTAACAGAGGTAGTTGTTACACCGCTTCCGTCAATTCCCATTCTATCATTAAGAGACAGCTTGACCTGAAAATCATTTTCTGCTTCAATGATAACATTTTCATCCTTAATGATAACCTTGGCACCATCCGGGAATCCCTTCATACCCTCACCTGGTGTTATCTGGTCATCTGTGACTAGAGCTGCCTTAATATCATCTGCACTTACAGCCGCATAGCTGTCTTCATGTGTAATCTCACCTTCCGGGCTATTCTCAACATATGCGGCATGATCCTTGATGGTATCCTCATAATGATAATAGCTTAACTGCTTAATGGAATACGTTCCGCTGGAAACACCATCACTATATGACATAACCTTAATATTTTCTGTGTTGGTATAGCCCTTATATGCAAAGCTACCATCCAAAAGATTCTGTGCATTGAACTGTGTTGTCTCTGCAATTCGGTCAAGCTCCTGTACTAACTGGTCGATTTCCAGCTGAATCTGCTCTCTGTCGCTATCTGAATTCGTTCCGTTTGCAGACTGAATCGCAAGCTCATTCATTCGCTGTAAAATATCATGCATCTCTGACATTGCACCATCCGCAGTGTTTACAACAGAAATACCATCATTTGCATTCTTATTTGCCTGTTCCAAGCCTTTAATCTGTGCATTCATCTTAATGGAAATAGCAAGTCCTGCTGCATCATCCGCGGCACTGTTAATCTTGAATCCACTGGAAAGTCTCTGAATTGAGCTTGATAAGCGGTTGTCATTTACGTTTAATGCATTTCTCGCAATAATGGATGAAGTGTTGTAGTTTATTCTCATGTTTTACCCTCTTTTCTCCTTTATCTGTGTAAGCTATTATTCCAGGCTCTTTAGAGCAGTTAGGAATGCCTTAGCAGTCTGATACAACTCCTTCGTAGAAGGCTTCTCTCCCTCTTCAAAAAGCTCTCTATCCTGCCCAAACCGGTTCAAATCAAGTTTCTCGGTCTGTGCAAGGCTTAAAAATACTGTTTTTTGTGTTCCTGTTTCCTGCTGTGCCTTGGTAAACTCTTTTTCTAATGCTTCTTTTACCTGCTCCATATCCTGTCTGCCTGACTTCTTTTCAAAAGCCACCATACCGGATATTTTTTTCTCTGTGACGTCAAACTCTGCTGCTACCTTTCCCAAACTGTCCGTTTCAAAGGTAACTGCTACCTTACCAGTCATGGCTTGATTGTGGTAAACCTTCAGATTTACAGAAGTAAGCTCGCCTTTGATATTAACAGGTAACTCATAGTTTTCCTCCTGCGCCAGCCTTCCTGCAAGAGCCAATCCCTTACATAATGCCTTAGCAGCCTTGATATCTATCGTGGAAGCTCCCTTTTCATAAATCATCTCTTCCACTGCCTTTGAGCTTTGTGTAATTAATTCCTGATAGGACTTCTTTGCCGTATCGGCATCGGTAAGTTCCTCGATTGCTTTATCAGCCGTAAACGTAAGAGAATCAATAACACTCTTTTCGTTACTCTCAACATCTCCTACCATCTCAAACGCATCATTGACAGTTGTGTCATTTTTTGTGCTTGCTGCACCGCTTCGTCCAAAAATCTGCTTGAACAGCTCACCACGCTGCATAATCAACATTGACGCTGCCTGAATATTATCAGGGCTTATGGACTGTTCATAATCAATCAAGGATTGAATAACCGCATCCTCAACTGCCTCGACTGTCTGCATGGTGTCTCGGAAAGAATGTAGCTTCTGTGTTGTCTCCGCTCCAGCTTCTGTCTGCACGTCCTTTAAATCCTGTGCAAACTGTTCTATGGTGGTATGCTCATTCAGCTTCATATCCTGCAGCTTCTCTACATCCGTATGCTCTGCAAGCTCATCCTTAATCTCACCGGATACTCTTGCGTAATACTTCTCCTTGGAAGCATTGCTTTCCTGTTGCTCATTGGATGTAAAGCCTGCCTGAATCTGAGCATCAATCGCTGTATTCTTCTGTAACAGCTGTTCTAATCCACCGTACTGGGCATCTATCTGGATGTCCATATTTTTGCTTTTTCCGGTTCTGACTGCAGAAAGCAGATTCTTAAAGTTCATCTCTACTCCACTTGCCACCAGACTTCCAATCACCGCACCGTCCGACTTCTCAATCTGGCGAAACATACGGTAGATTCCGATATACGCGCTTCTCTCATCCTCTGAGATACTGCCTGCTCTATCAAGCTTCTGAAGATACTTGGAAAACTTCTCCGTATCTTTGCTTAAATCCTTATCCTGCTCATTGAGATAAGAATCCAGCTCCTCCATACTCATTTCCAGAGGATTCCTCTGCTCACGTATCATGTTAAGCGTTGTAGCTGGAGTCATTCTTCGCATGATACCGTTTACCTGACTATCCGCTTCCTTTACCGCCGCAATGTTCTCTTCGGTAATCTCCATATTGTTGTAGCCAAGTATTCTGACTGCCCTGCGGTTACTGTCATTTACCTCTAGCTTCATATCCTCTAATATGTCATCTACATTCCGAAATGCCTTCTGAATGTTATCTCCTAAGTCTTTTCTTGGAGCTGTCAACAGAGCTTCATAGGTCTCTCCTGCAGCCTGATACTGCTTTTGGAGTATGGTTCCTTCTTCCTGTAAATGCCCAAGAGTAAATGGCTCTTTGCCTACCGCAAGCTTTCCAAGAACCGCTGCCGGCATTGTCGGTAGAGCCTTGGTAACGGATACTGTCTTTTCATAAATAGCAGCTCTGCTATCATTTTCCTCTGCACTCTCCCCTTGAAAAAGAGCTGCTTTTATAGCGTTTTCCGCTTTTTTTAATGCATCAACAAGCTTAGAAAGCTCTGCTGTATCTATGGAAAAGCCGTTTCTCATCAACTTTCTGTTGGCTTCCTCTGTCATCATCAAACGAATCTCTTCCATTTGACGTCTGGCTTCCAAATCACGTAGAGAAACATTGTCCACAGATATATTTGCCTGCTGTCCCTTACCCTCTAGCGCCTTCTGGGCAGCTGTGAGATTCTTGAGATTCAAGGTCTGTCCATTTTCTATTACCTCATGGATTGCTTCCTCTGAGATGTTTGCTACATCTTCTACATACTGTGAAGCCTGTTCTGTTATGGATACTTCACCTGTAAGCAATGCCCTTCCTGCACTTTTGCCATTTCCCATTGCAGTAATTACATGATTTAATGCATCTTCTTCTGTTAATGGTAATGCAACACTCTTTAATTCAGATAAGAGATTCAGATTCTTACTATTTAATTCAATGCCGGATTCCACAAGCCACTTCGCATTCTCTGTTGTCTCTGCATGTTTTTCTAATCCTGCCTGTTTAATCACTGCATCAATTTGTCCCTGAATACTGTCCCAATTGATGCTATCTGCTTTCTTGGCATAATAGCCTGCACCATTGCCCACCATATCGCTATAATAACCTTTTCCCTGTTGCAATGCTCCTGCACTGGAAAACTGGGCTTTATACAGGTTATCAATGGTCGGTGCCTTTTGGTTCTGAATCATGTATTTGAGCATATCCTCTGTTAATCCAGTCAAGGATAATGCTTCATCAACTGCCTTGGCAATTCCTTCTATATTCTCTTTTGTAACAGGAATATCTGCATTCTGCAGCTTTGTCATCAGCCCCTGAGCATTGACACTTGTTCCTGCGATTTCCTGTATGGTCGCTACATCGATATCATCCGTGTAGCCTGCTATCTGTACTCCAGCCTTTGCCAAGGTAACCTTTATCTTATCAACCATGCTAACGTAGGTTTCTACGTCTGTGCTTCCGGGTTCGAAGCCTTCTTCCTTCATCCTCTCCAAATCTTCCCCAGAAACAGAATTAGACATCACAATCATAAAGTCCTTTTGGGCGTGCACATTCGTATCCTGTGCCTGTTGCATAATATCCTCTACGGTCATTCCTTGACCTTGGTATGCCTTGTCATCCATAACTTTATCTGTAATGTCTAATGCGTATCCACTTCCCCATATACTCTTGGGTGCAGCGGTTCTATATTCGGTTGTATTGATATTGCTGTCGCTTCCTGTGACAGTGGCTTGGGAGTATTGCGAATCTAATGTGATGTTCATGCAATATTCCTGCCTTTCATATGTAACACTTGATACAAGACAGGCTCGAAAATCCGTTGGATTTCCTCGCTGCCTTTCTTCTTTCTGACATATATCTCGGCAAAATAAACTGAAAACTTAATAGAAAAACTGAAAGATATTATGTTACTAAAGATTTTTAATCTGCTCTCTCTTCTCAATTCCTGTCTTTTCGAAGATATTTGATACATGCTTCTTCACGGTTGCTTCAGAAATGACAAACTCCTCTGCTATCTCCCGATTGGATAACCCCTTACTAATCAGTATGGCTATCTCTGCTTCTCTTTTTGTAAGCCCTATTTCAAGGAAATGTTCATAGCTTACCTGTCCTATTTTTTCTTTCTGCGTATCCTGTTGTATTAGCGCTTCCTCCTGCTCTTTTAAGAGCAAGAAGAAGCAAAATCCATATAAAACAGGTCGAAATGCCATGGCAATATCAGACAGAAGAGCTTCATAACCCTTCGTATCTCCTAAACGACTAAAAAGCAGGAGAAAGGTTTGTATGTATCCGGCTTCTAGAGCTTTTTTTCCAAAGTAAAAACCGTATTCTTTCTTTGTCATTTTCTTATGGCAAAAGGGCAGTGTTAAAATCACAGTTCCGATGACATGCTGGAGAAACAGCTTTACATCAAGCAACTTTACAAACTGAAAATCCATAGCCCAGGAAAGAAGCAAAATATAAAATAATATGGAGCATAGTATTTTACATTTTTTCTTCATCATTGACCTCCATTTGATACCTGCTCATTTATTTACTCATGAAGCATGTCCTGTAATCTAAGCTTTAAACTAACCTCTAAAGGCTGTAAAATCAGTGCAATTACACTTGCATATAGAGGCGCTATTGAGGCAACTGCCATACTAGGCATTAGAATCTCGTATTCCGGTCTCTGAATCAGAACCAAAATAGCAGACATAAAGAACGCTACAATCCCTGTTGTAATGATAACCTTTTGAAATAAAGCCACCGCTTCCATTGCTCGCTTCACTTCTCTAATTGTACCTTCTTTTTTCTTGCTTAAGCCTAACTTGAATGCATTGTTAAAATCCTTCATCAGTCCTGTACTAATAAGAACCGGTATTCCAACCATAAGTAATACTACAAGACTTATCGGATCAATATAGTATTGATAAGAAAAAGCTGGTCCTGTTACCACACAAAATACAATCATTAAAACAATAAATAAAATATACATAAAATTCCCTACCTTTCTCTACCATTATAGGACTTGCTAAACCGTTTCTTTCACCTTATAAAACTACTATTATAGGAATTACTATTTTTCCTGCAAAATTCACTATCATATGATATAGCATACCATATTTTAAACCTTCTGTCTTATTAGCTGTATTGGCAAAAATAATTCCCGGTACAATTGCTAACAACATATTAACTAGATTTCCATGCCCAATTACAAAGCACAATGTACTAATTATCGTTGCAAATCCTTTTCCATATGGTTGCAGATTTTTCAACATAATCCCCCGGAACATAATTTCTTCTGTTATTGGCTTCAAAAAACAACCTAACAAAATATCTCCTAACAGTAATTCCCGTTTCCATGAAATCATCTTTTCTGCACACATAATACCCTTGCTATCAAGTACAATTATTATTACAAACATGATAATGGTTGGCAGTAATGATAAAGCAATTCTTAATGCATGACTTTTTATGCTTAGCTTGTATTGTTCTTTTATCAAATAGCATTCTTTCATTCCTAGCTTTTTGGTAACTCCTACAAAACAAGGAAATGCTATTACTAATGTTACAAGCATGCTTCCCCATTCATAAAGCAACACTAGCTTATCTCCTTCTAAACTACTTCTCATCAATAAAAATGCCAACACTTCCGAACCTATAAATCCCACCAGCCCAAACACTAGCATTGCTGCTATAATTTTTATCAGAGCCTTTCCTTTTTGACTCATACTACCACCTCCACCAGATTTGTTATTGCAAATGTAGCACATATAAGCCTTAAAAAGATATACTACTTTGGTTGTATTTTTGTACTACTACGGTAAATTCAGGTTTAGGTGAGAATGTGTGCCGCCCAAGCCAGCCACCATGCTGCTCATATCGGGACGCTTATTTGGTATTTTCTAAATGGAGCGTTCGGCATCTTTGATTAGTCTTGTCCTGCGCAAACTCGCTTCGCTCAGACAAGACTCC
>JAFSGY010000059.1 GCA_017440575.1 Lachnospiraceae bacterium
GAAAACAAAGAACAATAGAATTGTTAAAAAAACAGAAAAGTATGATAAATGGGATACCTATGATGAGAATGGTATATATAGAGGATATTCCTATGCAGATGAAAAGGAATTTTTTGCAGATTCCTTTGCAGAATACCTGACCAATTCAACGAAGTTCCATATACATTATCCGGAAATCTATGACTATATCGAGAAATGCATTAATGCATTGTAATATTTTCAATAAAAATACAAAGGAGAAGAGAGCATGAGAAAGAGATTATGTACTATGGTAACAATATTCACCCTGACCTTAGCAAGCAGTATAACTGTATTTGCGGCACCGGAGGTTATGTCGGACGGTGGTGTATTTGATGCAGAGTATTATGCACAGAATAACCCGGATGTAGTAGCGGCATTTGGAACAGACAAGGAACTGTTGTATAGTCATTATGTGAATTGTGGCAAGGCAGAGGGGAGATTGGGATTTCAGATTACAGCAGATATGTATACCACCTGTCCGGTTGCTTCTCAGAAAACACTAGAATTGCTTGCAACGGGCGGAACGGAGGGAGTGCATTATATTAGACCAAGTAAAGTAAATCCACACATGAAGGAGTATAGATTAGGAGGCTCTGAGAGTGGATGGGATAATTGGAGCGAAGAGCTTCTTCTTGAAAGAACAGATTTTCCAGATGGATTAATTGATTTAGATGGAAATGGGTTAGATGACAGAGATCCGATTAATTCATTAGGGTTTATTGACTTGAACATGAATGGTATGGATGATAGGTCAGTAGGTGTATGGGACAAAACAGATTTGGAAAAAAATCCAACAAACAAGGAAGAACATTGGACTACAGGAACCTCTTATATGTGTGAGCATGGTGTTGTATGTAAGTCTAAGGTCTCTCCTAAATTATGCATACAATGTGAAGCGATTGAGGAGCAAGAACGTATAGTTGCTGCAAGAAGATATTCAGGTCATGTTTCTGAGGATGTAGGGTATAAAATTGGTGATACAAAAACATTTACTTCTATGAATGGGGAAGTTGTCACCGTAACATATCAAGGAAAAGACAGATGGGTTGAGGCTGATGGTACGGTGTGGCACGCATATTTAGATAAGTATGAACAGTTTAGAATGGGTACTGTGTTTTCTTAATAAACTAGGTATAGGAGTTACTTCGGATAAATATGTGATATCTATATCCGTGGTGTGAATTAGTAAAAGAATAGTATTATTAGCCGTGGTTATGGCAACTTTGACGGGATGTGCTGTGACAGAAGAGTATGACCTATATGAGATAGCGGATACTGCAAAGACAATATTTTTGGAAGAAGTACTAAATACGAACCTATTATATAAAAGAACAGCAAAAAGCTGTGATGCTGAGCTTCCACAATATCAAAATGTAGTAGCAAGAGAATATGGAGAATATAGTGTTGTCCATTTTCCGGGAGAATATGCAGGGACAGACTATTGCTTTCCATATGTGGAAGACATTGCAAATGCGTATCATGTTACAAAGTTTGAAGGAGCAGCAGGAGCTCCCATTGAATTTGAATGGATAGGAAGCATAGAGCTTGGAAGAGAGCTTCATGAGATAGCAGAATTGGAACATGCCAATTATATTGAGCTGACAGATTCTTCAGATATGGCAAGGTTATTTGCTATGTCACAGTCCTATGAAAAGGATGTTCTTGATACGCCGGAAGATATTGTATGGAACCTTTGTATTGATGCTGATGTTGTGGTAGTTCGGGACGGGTTGTGCGAAATATCAGAACTGGAGGAAGGTTATCATGTGCTGTTGGATGTGGAATCGAATACCAGA
>JAFSGY010000060.1 GCA_017440575.1 Lachnospiraceae bacterium
CATGTAAGCCATGCCGACCACTCGCAACTTACGTTGCTCGTTGTCGCGGCGTTCGCCGTATACATCTTCGCTCGAATATGTCTGCCCGTGAGCAAGCTCCCAGCAGCCAATTCAGCTCATCTGTGCATGGCTCACTTTAACACGCAAAACCTGAATTTAAATAAAAAGGTATTGACTAGGACGTTGCGTAATACCTTAAGCTGAATTCAACAGCAAAAATATCCAGTTAGAAATGGGAAAGGAAGGTATTATATATGAAGGTATTAGTTACAGGCGGAGCAGGTTTTATAGGGAGCAATTTTATTCATTATATGTTGCAATCTCATAAGGATTATGAGATTGTGAATGTGGATGCATTGACTTATTGTGGGAATCTGGATAATTTAAGAACAATAGAAAATGCAGAAAACTACTGTTTTATAAAGGGTAGAATAGAAGATGAAGCTTTTATAAATGAACTATTTCAAAAAGAGCAGTTTGATATCGTAGTGAACTTTGCGGCAGAGACACATGTAGACAGGTCATTAAGAAATCCGAAGCAATTTCTGATAAGCAATATTATGGGTACACAGATATTATTGGCGGCATCTTGTAAATATGGAGTGAAGAGATATCATCAGGTATCTACGGATGAGGTGTATGGAGAGTTGCCACTAGAGGATGTGACAAAAAGATTTCATGAGGATAGTCCGATTTGTCCATCCAGTCCGTATGCGGTGTCAAAGGCAAGTGCTGATATGCTTGTAATGTCCTATGGCAGAAGTTTTGGATTATCGGTGACAATATCACGTTGTTCAAATAATTATGGTCCGTATCAGTTTCCGGAAAAGCTAATACCACTTGTGATAAGCAGAGCAACGAAAAATCAGCAGATTCCTATTTATGGGGATGGAAAAAATGTTAGAGACTGGTTATATGTAGAGGATCATTGCAGAGCAATTGACAGGATTCTGCAAGACGGTAAAATCGGTGAGGTATATAATATTGGGGGAAATAATGAGTATAGCAATCTTGAGATTGTGACGCTGATATTAAAATTATTAAATAAGCCGACAGAGTTGATTACTTTTACAAGAGACAGAAAAGGGCATGACAGAAGATATGCCATCTGTGCTGATAAAATGGAACAGGAATTGGGCTGGAAGCCATCCTATACTTTTAAACAAGGAATCAAAAAAACGATTATATGGTATCAGGAGCATGGTGAGTGGATGGAAAGGTTGTTAGATAAGGAATATCAGAAAGTCTTTGCAGAAATAAATCCCGAGCTTTGATAGGAGAAGAGGAACGAGCAGACAGACATAAGTATTTGTGGCAGATACGATAAGAAAATGCGAATGCAACGAGTAAATAGGGAGAGCAAATGAAAACATATACAACTTCAGAATTTGCGGCTAAGGCGCAAGTGACTGTCAGAGCAATTCGATATTATGATGAACAAGGGCTTTTGAAGCCAAGCGGATATGATGCTTCGGGTTATCGAAGCTATACGGATTCTGATTTTTTTAAGCTACAGAAAATCATGTCTTTAAAATATCTTGGTTTTTCTTTAAAAGAGATTAATCAACTGATTCAGGGTGACACAAGTAGAGATATTTTGGAGCTTTTTGACTTGCAGATTCGTCTGATGCAGAAGAAGATAGAGAATATGAGGCAGGTTGAACAGGCATTAACGCATGCCAGAGGGCTTGTGGAGGATAAGGGAAATCTAGAATGGGATGAGGTCATCCATCTGATTCATTTGATGGAAATGGAGAATCAGTTGGTAGAGCAGTATCGGAATGCAGAAAATGTTAGTGTGCGTATTAAGCTACATGCACAGTGTTCAAAGAATCCGGAGAGGTGGTATTCATGGCTGCTTAGGCAGGCAAAGCTGGAACAAAGTAAGGATATCTTAGAGCTTGGTTGTGGGAATGGAGAACTTTGGAAAAAGGCTGATTCCAAGGCGCTTAAAGATAAACGGATTATTTTATCAGATGTTTCAGCGGGTATGGTTGAGGATGCAAGAAATTCCTTATTGCAAAAGAATCAGGTGAATTTGGAGTTTTTGCAATTTGACTGCGAAAATATTCCATTTGAGAATCAAACATTTGACCGGGTTTTTGCTAACCACGTATTATTCTATTGCAAAAATTTGGGTAGAGCCTTATCTGATATTAGAAGAGTTCTTACTTCTGAAGGTATACTATGTGCGAGTACCTATGGCAGCAGACATATGAAGGAAATCACAGATTTGGTTAAAGGATATGATAAGCGGATAAACCTGTCGGAAATCGAATTGTATGAGATTTTTGGTCTGGAAAATGGAGAAAGGCTTTTACAGGAGTATTTTTCAGAGATAGAGTTAGTG
Source organism: Lachnospiraceae bacterium (assembly GCA_017440575.1). Lineage (GTDB taxonomy): Bacteria > Bacillota > Clostridia > Lachnospirales > Lachnospiraceae > COE1. The sequence continues at coordinate 2,351 of JAFSGY010000060.1, forward strand.
CATTATGAGGACGAGCTTATGGTGACGGATGCAGATTTATTGTGTGATTATATTTTTTCCTGTCATGGTAATCAGAATGAAATATTATGTGACAGAAAGAGTGATTTTAGAGCGTATATTGCCCAAAAGGTAGAAAAAAATGGAGGTATTCGAATTACCAAGGATGCAGGAGTATTTCTTTGCAGGAAGTAAAAAGTTTTGATAATAATGAAAATAGTATGCGTAGATATTCGCATCGTAATTATGAAGGTACAGAATAATTACGAGATAAATAGGAATGGAAGGCGTGGTTAGAAAATGGAAATAGCGGTTATGGCTGACATACATGGTAATTATGTGGCGCTGGAGCGCTGTATGGAGTTTTGCAGAAGACGTGGAATAGATACTTATTTTTTTCTTGGCGATTATGCCGGAGAGTTAGCATATCCAGAGAGAGCAATGGATATGCTGTTTGAAATAAAAGAAAAAAATCAATGCTATTTTGTGCGGGGAAATAAGGAGGATTACTGGAAGGATTATCACGCCAGAGGTGAAACAGGCTGGAAGGAATATGATTCTACAACGGGGTCTCTATATTATACTTATTATCAGTTATCTCAAAAGAGCATGGATTTCTATGATATGCTTCCTATAAGGCAGAAAGTAAAAATAGGAAATTTTCCGGAAATGACTATTTGCCATGGTTCACCGTATAAAACAAATGAAAAATTACTGCCGGATAAGGAGAGAACAGTCGAGATTATGAAACAGAATGACACGAATGTCATTTTGTGCGGTCATACACATATACAAGGAAGTATTGAGAATGAGGGAAGATGTGTTCTGAATGCAGGGGCGTTAGGAGTATCTCTTTTTGCAGAAGGTAAGGCGCAGTTTATGATTTTATCGGATGACATAGCTTCGGAAGATGTTTCTTTGAGGTGGAATCGTAAGGAAGAATTAGGCATAAAGTATGCATTTTTAAGTCTGTCTTATGATGTGGAGCGTGTCATTCAGGATTTGCATGTAGCAGGACTTAATCAGTATGCGCCTTGCTGGTGCAAAGTGACAGAGTATCTTTTGCGTAAGGGTGACGTAGCACATGGATTTGTGTTAAACAGGGCAATGGAGCTATGTGAGAAAGCAGAGGGAGAATGCATCTGGCCGTATATTCCAGAGAAATATTGGGAGCAGGCAGTAAGAGAAATGATAAAATGTTAATAACAAGAAAAAATGTTAGTGTTATATCGAGTTGATTTGTGTTTCCAAAACTCATAAATTTCGCTATACTAGATTAAGAACATAAGTAGCTATTCAGGTACTGAATAATTACAAACATAAAAGGCGAGGTACGGAAATGAGATTTGTAATACAGCGTGTAAAGGAAGCCTCTGTTACGGTAGAGCAGGAGATAATTGGTAAAATTGGACATGGTATGCTTGTTTTTGTGGGGGTGTCAGATACAGATGATAAGCAGATAGCCGATAAAATGATAGATAAGCTGATAAAGCTTCGAATCTTTGATGATGCAGAGGGTAAGACCAATCTGGCAGCAGCAGATGTAAATGGTGAGTTTTTGATTATTTCACAATTTACCTTATATGCTGACTGTCGTAAGGGCAATCGTCCTTCTTTTGTAAAGGCAGGAAAGCCTGATGTGGCAAATGAATTGTATGAGTATGTAATAGATCAGATTCAGCAAAAAGGCTTTCATACAGAACATGGTTCCTTTGGAGCGGATATGAAGGTCGCTTTATTAAATGATGGACCATTTACGATTATATTAGATTCTGATGAGATTGTGAGATAAGGGAAAGGAGAAAAACGATGAATGTTACCGTAGAATTACCACAGATTCCACAGCAGGAATATAATATTAAGGATTTTGGCGCTGTAAATGGCGGTATCGTATCGAATACCAAGGCAATTAACGAGGCGATTACCAAGGCTCATGAAAATGGTGGCGGACGTGTTATCGTTCCGGCTGGAATCTGGCTTACAGGACCAATTGAGTTAAAATCCAATATTAATTTACATGTGGAAACAGGTGCTGTGCTGTTATTTAGTAAAAGCAAGGAAGAATATCCGTTATATATGTCTGATTACGAAGGAATGGAAGCAATCCGTGCTGTTTCACCAATTCATGCAGAGAATGCGACGAATATCGCCATTACGGGAAATGGAACCATAGATGGAAACGGACAGCTCTGGAGACCGGTAAAACAGTTTAAAATGACAGCAAGAGAATGGGACGCCTTGTTGAAGCAGTCCCCATATACCATAACAGCAAAGGATGGAGAAATCTGGCTTCCAACGCAGACTAGCTTAAAGGGCTTTCAGCTTAGTATGAATGATCCTAAGGCATTAGAGGATATCAAGACTGCCAAGGAGTGTTGGGATTATTACAGACCGGTTATGGTGCATTTATATCATTGCGACCATATTTTAATTGAGAATATTACGCTACAGAATTCACCGGCATGGAATGTTCATCCATGCTTCTGTCAGCATATTACGATTCGAAATGCCAAGATTCGTAATCCATATTATGCTCAGAACGGTGATGGACTTGATCTGGAATCCTGTCAGTATGCACATATTCATGACACTACCTTTGATGTAGGTGATGATGCAATCTGTATGAAGTCAGGAAAGGGTGCAAAGGCAAGAGAGACAAAGGTTCCGACAGAATATGTAAGTATTCATGACTGTACTGTATACCATGGACATGGTGGCTTTGTTGTAGGAAGTGAGATGTCACGAGGTGTCAGAAATGTGGAAGTGAGGAACTGTTCCTTTATCGGAACAGATGTTGGAATCCGCTTTAAGTCAGCACTCGGCAGAGGTGGTGTAGTAGAAGATATTACTCTGGAAGATATTCAGATGATGAATATTGAAAAGGAAGCCATTATATTCACAATGGGTTATGTATTGGATTACCGTGAGAGCAAACAGAATGCCGCAAAGGTTTTGCCAGAGGATGTTCCGTATTTTAGAAATATTACGATGAAGCGTATTACCTGTAACAATGCCGAGACGGGATTGAAGGTAGAAGGAATTGATATGGAGAGTCTAGCTATTGAGGATAAGACACCAGTAATTGACCATATTCTTTTAGAAGATTCTATGATTATAGCGAAGACTGAAACAAGCATAAAGCATGCAGGAGAAATACAACTGAATCAGGTAACCTTTTCCTAAGTAACGAACCTCCAAGGCAGAAAGAACATAAATTCTGATGCATGGAGGTTTTTGTGTGTCAAGAATTGTCTTTTTTGTGGTCAATACTTGCTATTTTGTTGAAAATAGGTGTCGAAATGTGTTATTACATAAGAAAAAGAAAGTCAGGTTTTTGGGTTCATGAGCAAAGTAAGTCATTTTTATGAAAATAGAGTACGTCATCATACGTGTCATATCTGGAAACATCCGAATTATCCGAAGCATTTACATAAGCATATGGAGTTTGCCTATGTTGCAGGTGGAGAGATGGAAATCGTCGTAAATCATGAGCTTCATAAAATGACAAGCGGTGACTGTGCGTTTATTTATCCAAACCAGATTCATTCCTATGAATCGAAAGGAGACGTAGAGTTGATGCTAATCATAGAGGATATGGATTATCTTGGTGAGTTTTATGATGAGTTAACGAACTATGAGCTGGAAACGCCATTTTTTAAAAGGGAGCAGTTATCAGCGTACGGTAGAGAAATTCTTGATTTGCTGTTTATGAGTGCTCAACAAAAAAATGTCCCTTATGAAATGGCAAAGGGAATGCTTTTAGTTTTACTAGCAGATATTTTTCATTCCATTCCTATGTATGAGCGGAAGAAAAAGGCGGAGCTAAGTACGACGGAAAAGCTGTTATTGTATGTCAATGACAATATCCGTAGTCCTCTGGCAGCAAAGACTGTAGCTAAGGAATTGGGGATTAGTACCTATTATTTGTCACATATCTTTTCTAAAGAATTAAAAATGTCATTTCCTGATTATGTATCAAGGCATCGGCTTTCTCTTGCCTGTGATATGTTAAGAGATACCAAAAAAAGCATTACAACGATTGCTTATGAAGTTGGCTTTACTAGTCTAAGAACCTTTTTAAGATGCTTTAAAAATCAATATGGCTGTACGCCAAAGGAATGGAGAAATCAATATGAAAAAGCAAGTATTCAACCCGTATTTACCAAGCTATGAATATATACCGGATGGAGAACCTTATGTATTTGGGGATCGTCTGTATGTATACGGAAGCCATGACCGATTTGGAGGAACAAAATATTGTGAAAATGACTATGTATGCTGGTCAGCACCGATAAATGATCTTTCAGATTGGCGATACGAAGGCGTAATTTATCGGAAAAGCTCTCATCCGGAAGATGAGGTACATAAGAGAACTTGTCTCTATGCGCCAGATGTGGTGCAGGGAGCAGATGGAAGGTATTATTTATATTATTCCATGAGTGATTCCTCTATTATGTCAGTTGCAGTATGTGATACTCCAGCAGGAGAATATCAGTATTATGGTGATATTAGAGATAAAGACGGCACGATTGTAGGAAACAGAGCAGGCGATTTCCATCAGTTTGATCCTAGTATTTTTATAGATGATGATGGACGAATTTATCTTTATTCTGGCTTTGCACCGGGAAAGGCAGAGGATGAGGCTGGCAGGAGATTTGTTGGCTGCCATGTAAGTGAGCTGGAACAGGATATGCTTACTATTAAAAATGGCCCAACGCTTATGATTCCGAAGGAATGGAAAAAGGAAGAAGGTGCTGCTTATTTCGAAGCACCTTCTATGAGAAAAATAAAGGATACTTATTATTTTGTTTATTCTGCAAGAGTGACGGGATTGTTCTATTATTACAGCAAATATCCAGATAGAGATTTTGTTTTTGGAGGGCGTATTCATTCTACGTCAGACATAGGAATCAATGGACACACAGAAGAGAATCCATGTTATGCAAGAGGAAATATTCATGGAGGCATTGTCTGTATCAATCATCAGTATTATATTTTTGATCATAGACATACGAATCATTCTTCTTATCAAAGACAAGGTGTGGCAGAGCCAATCTTTTTCGATGAAAATGGGCAGATAGAGCAGGTAGAAGCGACAAGCTGTGGGTTGAATGGTGGCCCATTGGCTGGTAAAGGAACTTATCCGGCATATATTGCATGTAATTTGTTCTATCAAAAGGATATTCCGAATGAGAAAAGGTTAGCATGCATGACACAGGATGTGGAAGATATAGAGGATATTGTAACATGGCAGCAGGAGCATGATGAGAATATTCCAGTGCAATATTTGCATGCCGTTAGTGATGGTATGATTGCAGGGTATAAATACTTTTTGATAGAGGATAGAATAAAAGAGCTTACACTAACCATTCGTGGACAGGCGAATGGAACATTAGAGGTGGCACTCGGAGAAGAAGCACAGGCAATCGGTAAGACAGAGATTGTATGTAATGACATGGAATGGCATAAAATTATGATTTCCATAAATATACCACAAGGAAAACAGGCATTATTTTTCCGCTATTATGGAGAGGGTAGCTTTGACATACAAGAGTTTTCTTTTATAAGTATGGATTAGAAAAGGAAAAGCAGGATTAAAGTCCTGCTTTTTCTAATGCTTTATAATAGGTTGCAACAGGGATAAAGCTCTGTGCAAATTGTTTTGTTCCTGTATTTCCGGTTAATACCGTATCTTCTATAGCATGCTTGGTTCCACCGCCACTGTGAGAAATATTCTCGATGACATTGGAATAGGTTCTAAAGCCTGCCTGAAGATATTTCTTATTGCCACTAAGCTCATAAGCAATGGCAAGTGCTTCTAATACAAGAGGATTGTTACCAAGACGGTTTAAGCTTGGCAGTTCTTTATAATAAAAGAGTCCATTTTCCAAGAGACAATTTTCTATCATGTCATCAACTGCGTTTAAAATCATGGTACGGATGTCATCTCGTGGAATGGCACGATAATAACGCATCAGACTTCCAACAGCAACGGAAATCATAAATGGAACACGGATGACGGTATTATCCGTATAAGGAGCAAGCCATCCACCATAGGCATCAGCCCATTCCTTGAATTGATTGACAATCCAGTCAGATTTGGCAAGCCACTTAGTATCATGAGTTTCCACATAAAGAGCGGTCAGGGTACGAAGTGCCCAGCCGGTTTCTCTTGCGTTAAAGGAGCCTTCCTTTTGATACATAGGAGTATCTAACAGGCGTAGGATATTGTCTCCGATACCAATTGCAGTTTCAAAATACCGTTCATCGCCTGTTGCGTGATAGCAGTCAAGAATTCCTTCTACCCACTGATGACTACAAACCATTTCACCATTTACAGAATGGCCTGCAGTATGTTCCCATTGACCACCAAACAGAAGTGGGTCATCACTGTAATGACATACATCAACATCAATCTGATGATTGGCAGTAACAAAACAGTAATCTAAGAAACGGCGAATACCGGTTTTGGCAAACATGAGCATACAAGCATGAGGAAAATCATATTCATTATTGGTCCAAATGAGTCTTCCTTTTCCTCTACCTTGCACCGTATAATTCATGTCAGGGGTGTCGCCCCAGTTCATCATGCCATAGCCCCTTGCATGGGAATCTCCACATTGAATAAGGGCACATTCCGTATCTGCATCCTTGGCATGTACAAAGATATCCGGCATAAGGCCAGAGTCTTCATAAACCTTAGACGGAAGAATTGGTCTGTCTGGCATTTGATAGATAATGCTGCGGTTATTAATTTCTGCCAAAGTTTCTTCGGTGGTGTGGAAGTAGAGCTGGAAGCGTTGTTCTCTAGCCATTCCTGATTGCATAATGACAGAAGTGTCACCTTCTGGAACTAAGAGTAACTCTATCCCATTGGATGATGCACGGACTGCCTTAGGATAATTCTGAGATGCCTGATAAATGGTACCACAGATACCACCCTCAGAGGTTGTATAGTCAGCAAAAAAGGTGCCATAAAAGACTTCACCAAAGTGCTCATTTCCCTGATTTACTAAAGTTTCAGCAGTAATATTCTTTTCAACCGTTTCGCCTGTTTCACTTGTAACAAAGTCAGTCCGATAATTAGAAGAAGCAACACAGGTACGTGCAGAACTTTCTTCTTTTGTTTTTACATTAAAGCCATAGGAAGCAATCTCTAACGCTTCCTCAGAGGCATTGATGAGACGGACAGAGGTATCAATCCAGGATTTGTCTGCATAAGCAGTTAGGCGGATTTCACAAGGAAGGGCATTTCCAGAATCACTAATCAGATGTCCCTGACAGGATAACATGACACAAACATCACCAGATTCAATGATGTTCCAGTTATCATAAGACATTGTAAAGGCTTCCTTTTTGCTATTGGTCAGATAGGGCCCTGCAAATTGTTCCTTATCATAATGCTTTCCACAAGCATCTAAAGAGCAGAACATATGACGGCTGTTTTGTTCTACTGTAAAGGATACCTTTCCGGTAGATATGGCATAACCATTTTCTGTTTGTTTACAGGTTAATGGAGAAACATGCTTTACAGGAGAAGCCTCTAAGCAAACAGCAATATCCGTTCCTTTGTTAGCAGGTAAATCTGCCATAAAACGAACAAAGAGATAGCGTATGGAACCATCCTCATGGGTAGAGGTAATCTTTGTCTGTATAGGCAGAGTAGAATCATTTTGAAGCAGGCTGATGCTTTGCGCATCAGTGAGTACCCCTTTTGCAAAAGGGATGGATACAAAGCAAGGCTCTTGGAGTCTGTTACTGTTATATAGCTTATCAAAATGTAAGGTTATCATAGCTATCTCCTTTCCATATTCTGTTTTATTAATTTGGAATGTTCTGACTATTCAGGTCTTCCTAGGTAAAAACCTTGTACATAATCGACATCTGTAGTTTTAATATAATCGTAATCTTCCTTTTTTTCAATACCTTTTGCCAGAACAAGAACATTTTCCTTATGGAACATGTCTATGGTCTTTTTAAAATTATGCTGAACACGCTTGTCCTTTGCAATATTCTCGATTAAGTCTTTGTCAAGCATGACAATATGTGGTTCTACAATGTATGCAGTCGTAATATCATTGTAGCCTGCACCAAAGTTATCAAGGGCAATAAGAGTATTTCTTGCCTCAAGCTGTTTTTTCTTCAGATTCCAGGTCATGTAGTTAAGTTCAGGATATTCAATAATCTGAATCATAATCTTTTCTGTTACTTCCTTTGAAAAGTAATTGTCAAAGGCTTCAGATTCGCCCGGAAGGAAGATTTCTGATGGAAAAGAGTTAATGAAAAAAGGTACATCATAGCCTTTTTCACTATAAGCAAGTGTTGCACCATAAAAGGTTGCAAGCTCAAGTGTATGTAGCTCTCTTTTTCTGGTATACAGGTCAAATAATTCTTCCAAGGTTCCTTCTGCTGGTTGCATAAGAGCTTCGTAAGCATAGAGTGTATTGTCCTTTGCAGAGAAGATTGGCTGGAATACAAAGTCAATCTTAAGCTGAGAAAAGGCATTTAATAATCGTGTATTTAAAGGTAATTTATCAAAATGTATCATAGTAAAAATCCTCCCATTTGATAATACACGAAATGACAATATTCATCAAGGAAATGACGGGAATTTCAAATAGTTATTAAAAAAGAATAAACGAAAGAATTTGAAAGAAAAATTAGTAAAATATGTGATATGATGTATCTATTCAGAATAGGGCGAAGCACTTGCTGCTGAGACCGTAAGAACATGATAAAGGAGACAAACAATGAGTCTTACACAGATACAAAAGCTTCAATTGAATAAGCAGGTTGACCGTATTTTACATGCGCCGGGGAATCAGCCGGCAGGTAAGCAGCAGCTGGAAATGGCATTTGTGCTGGATAGCTCAAGTGATATGGAATATATAAAGCTGACGGCGCAGGATGCGGTTGCAGCACTAAAATCTCATGACAAAATCTTTCAGAATGTTAGAAGTAATGTGGTTTTTTGGGATGCGGAAAGCATTAAGACAGAGACGATGCCCATGTCCTTTATCCAGATGGGGAAGCCTTTTGTGGAATTAGAAAACAGGAAGGTGGATAAGTTGGCAAAATTAGATGAGCTATGTGCATATCTTAAGCTCTATCATGCCAGAAGTAAGTGTATTATTGTGTTTACGGAAGGAAATTATGAGCTTGGAGATAAGGAAGTGCTAAAACAAAGCCTGAATCCGTTTTTAAAGCAGAAGCTATTACTGGTTACACCGGAAAAGATGATAACGGGAACTTCGATTTTTATGGAATTAATCAGAGAGTAGATATGGTTACTGCTTTGTGTATGGAATTGCTTTTATAGACGTGATATATTTTACTTTATAGGATTTAAATGAGAAAGGATAGCTTCATGAATAAAAGAGAATATTCAACAGGCGAGCTGGTAAAACGTTTTTTACCATATTTTAAGCCTTATTACGGGACGCTGTTTATGGATTTGTTCTGTGCGGCGCTGACTACAGTATGCGAGATTGTACTGCCGTTAATTATTCGTCAGATAACGAATACTGCTTTGCAGGATGTTGCATTGCTTAGCGTAAAAATGATAGCAGGACTTGGATTTTTGTATTTTGCGCTCCGTATTGTAGACAGCATTGCCAATTTCTATATGGCAGATGTGGGTCATGTGATGGGTGCTAAGATAGAGACGGATATGAGAAGGGCAGCATATGCGCATTTGCAGCAGCTATCGAATACCTATTTTAATAATTCGAAGGTCGGACAGATTATGGGCAGGATTACGAATGACTTATTCGAGGTCACAGAATTTTCGCATCACTGTCCGGAAGAATTCTTTATAGCAATTATTAAGATTATAATCTCCTTTGCGATTTTGGCAAGGATTCATCTGCCTTTGACCATTATGGTATTTATTTTTGTGCCGGTTATGACCGTGGTTTGCCGAATTCTCAATAGAAGAATGCGTGCGGCTTTTGCCAGTCAGCGCCATCAGATAGGTGAGTTAAATGCCAAAATCGAGGACAGTCTACTTGGACAAAAGGTGGTAAAGGCATTTGCAAACGAGGACATCGAAAATGCAAAGTTCGAAGAGGGTAATCAGGAGTTTTTAAAGATAAAAACCCAGACCTATTGGCTTATGGGAATATTTAGTACCTCAACAAGGGTTTTTGATGGATTAATGAATCTAGTAGTAATTCTAGGTGGTGGCTTTTTCCTCATGAAAGGGCAGCTTCTGCCGGGAGATATGGTGGCATATATCATGTATGTGTCTACTTTAATTGCTACGATTCGTAAGATTATCGAGTTTACAGAGCAGTTCCAGCGAGGAATGACGGGAATTGAACGATTTTTACAGATTATGGATGCGGATATCGAGATATTTGACGAGCCGGATGCAGTAGAGTTGCAGAATCCTAAGGGTGAGATTAGCTTTGAAAATGTGAGCTTTGAATACCCAGATGACCACAACCGAGTGTTTCAGAATCTGAATCTCTCCATACATGCAGGTGAAAAGCTTGCTATTGTGGGACCTTCCGGTGGTGGAAAGACGACACTTTGTAATCTGATTCCTAGATTCTATGATGTGACAGGTGGAACGATTACCTTAGATGGTAAAAACGTCAAAGGCTTTACCTTAAAGAGTCTGCGTCAGAATATTGGTGTGGTACAGCAGGATGTGTATCTTTTTTCAGGTACGGTATATGAAAACATTGCTTACGGTAAGCCGGGAGCTTCCTATGAGGAAGTTATGGAGGTTGCCAAAAAAGCCGGGGCTCATGAATTTATCATGGGCTTAAAGGATGGATATGACACCTATGTCGGTGAACGAGGTGTGAAGCTGTCAGGAGGACAGAAGCAGAGAATCAGTATAGCCCGTGTGTTCTTAAAGAATCCGCCGATTATTATTTTAGATGAAGCAACCTCGGCACTGGATAATGAGAGTGAGTTTGCTGTGGCGAAGTCTCTTCATGAGCTGGCAAAGGGGCGCACCACATTGACAATTGCCCATAGATTATCCAGCATCCGTAATTCGGACAGAATACTGGTATTAACGGATGAGGGAATTGTAGAGGAAGGCAACCATGATACCCTCATGGAACGAAGAGGAATATACCATCAGTTCTATATGATGGCAAATGAGATTAAGTAATGTCTAGAGCAGATAAAATGATTTGGACATAAGATGATACAAGATAGAGAGGACTTATAAAATGGAAAACGAAAACAGAGAAGAGTTGTTACAGCAGGAAGAAATGACAAGTGAAGAAACAATGACTGAAAATACAGAAGATGATGCGAAAGAATCAATAGAAGAAACAACAGAACAGCCAATTACCTACAACCGTGTTGGTCAGAAGAAGCAGGAAGTGCCAAGACGAAAGCTGGTTGGTGTGGATGATCCCAAGGTGGAAACGAAAAGAATCATTATTTTTCTCGTGGTAGCCTTTGGTATTTGCTGGATTATGGAATTTACAACACTGATTCCAATGTATCGTAGCGGGAATGTTGATTTGGTAACACAGGCAATGGAAATGATTGATTCCCTGATGTTTGCTCCGGCAATGGGCGCTATTATTGCAAGAATCTTAACAAGTGAGGGACTCACACATTCCGGTTTCCAGTTTAATGTGGGACAGCATAAGTTCTGTTTTGCTTTTGGTTGGTTTGGTATGACGGCATTAACCTTCCTTGGTGCGATTATTTATTTTGTTCTTTTTAAGGATAATTTTGATCCAAACATGACGGACTTTGTAGAGAGCTCTATTGCAAATGGTTCTACCATGGATGCGGTAAATATTGTCGCAACCTTCAAAACGAATTTGTTAATGAATGTTTTTACAGCACCACTTATGGATGTGATTAACTGCTTTGGTATGGAATGGGGCTTCCGTGCCTATCTTCTTCCAAAGCTGTATCGTAAGTTTGGTACGGTTCCGGCAATGCTGTTGTCAGGACTTGCTTATGGTTTATGGTTTGCACCATTGGTTTCCATTGGATATTTTTATGGAGAAGGCTATAACGGCTTCCCGGTTGCAGGAATTCTTGCCATGTGCGTATTTGGTTTAGTGACAGGCTGTATCTATGCCTTTCTTGCATTGCGTTCCGGAAGTGTGTTCCCATCTATTCTTGCAAGCAGCGCCTTGAACGTTATGATGTCTCAGGCTGCATTATTTACAAAGGATGGCGGTAACTTCTTTGTTGGACCAGCGCCGACCGGAATTGTTGCAGGAATACCAATGATGATTATGGCTGTTATCTGTGTGATCTATCTGTGTAAGAATCCGGTAAAGCCAAGCAGTGAGAGAAATGCAGAGCAGGTACAACAAAAAGTATAAAAAGACATAAGAAGAGGGAACGTAGTATGAAATTGTATGTATATAGTATGAGGGATTTTGATGAGCTTCCATTTTTTGAAAAGTATTGTGAACAATATGGAGTAGAATGGGCATATACGAAGGAAACACCTTGCATGAATAATCTGGAGCTTGCCAAGGGATATGATGTGGTGGATATTATCACAACCAAAATTAACAAGGAAATGATTGATAAGTGGCATGCACTTGGAATCCGTTGTATTGCCACCAGAACCATAGGCTATGACCATATTGACTGGGCATATGCAAGAAGCCTTGGCATGGGTGTGATTCATATTACCTATTCTCCGGCTAGTGTAGCAGATCATACGGTTATGATGATGCTGATGGGATGCAGAAAGGTGAAGCACTGTCTGGAAAGAGCGAGTATTCAGGATTATACCCTAAAAGGGAAAATTGGAAGAGAGCTTCATGACTGTACCGTTGGTATTATTGGAACCGGAAAAATTGGAAAAACGGTTATTAAGGATTTGACGGGATTTGGCTGTAGGATGCTTGCCTATGATATTTATGAAAGTGATGAGGTCAAGGAATACGCCGAATATACAAGCCTTGAGCGTATTTTTGAGGAATGTGACATTATAACATTGCATGCCCCTGCAACTGAGGAGAATTATCATATGATTGATGCAGAAGTGATTTCTAAGATGAAGCAGGGTGTTATGTTGATTAACTGTGCAAGAGGCTCTCTCATTGATACACAGGCATTGATTGACGGTATTGAGGAGGGCAAGGTTGGCTTTGCAGGGCTTGATGTCGTAGAGCATGAAAGTGGACTTTATTATTTTAATCGCATGGGTGAGCCGCTGAATAATCCGCAGCTTGCGATTCTGCGTTCTTATTCCAATGTGCTGATTACGCCGCATACTGCTTTCTATACCGATGAAGCAGTGGCGAATATGGTTGAGAATTCGATTATTTGCGCAAAGGACTTCATGGAAGGAAGGGAAACCCCTTTTGAGGTGCGGTAATCATGAAATATGTCATAAAATGTCCGTACTGTGAACACACCTATTTTGTAGATTCTACCGTTCCTAAGGAAGATTTTCAATGTGATTCCTGTGGCGGTCAGAATAGTACCGATGATGTGATAGAACGTATTGAAGACCGTATTATCATTGAAAAGGAAGTTATCAGAACTGTTGTAAAGGAAGAAAAGTCGGAGAAACAGGATACTGATTTACAGGCTAATAAGAGTATTGATTTATCTAACGATTCGGTAGATGAGGATTCGCAGACTACGACTAATACTGACTCAGATCTCAAATTTCTTTGGGGCTTTTTACAAGTTATTATTATTGGGGTATTTATTATTTGTATGTCAATACAGTCAGATGATGCATGGGGAACGGATAATAGCTTTGAAGCGAAATACCAACGTGAAAAAGAAGAAATAAATGTGGGTAGTCAGGAGTATATTCAATGTAAGAATAATCTGAATAAGCTGTTGACGGCTCTATATACAAAAGATATAGAGGCTGTGTTACCTTATTTTACAATAGAACTGGATGAGTTTTTTGGTATAAAGGATTTTCAGACGGTTTTAGAAGAGTCGGAATGGCAGGAGTTTTGGGGACAGGACATTAAAGTTGCTTCCATAGAATATAATAATGAAAAATCTGTTGCGAGAGAAATGATTTCTTTTGATGTTGTTTTTTCCAATGAGAGAAAGAAGCGTTTATCATTTTATCGATCAGATTCTGGCGTAATGAGAATAATGACGAATTTTCGTGGTGTTGCGCAGAATACAAAGGTGATTGCGCCATGTTTTCAATATAGTGATACACAGCCTTTTTATCTATGGATAGATGATAAAAAGGTAACTTTGGATTATGAAATAATGGAAGATGAAGAGGGAATTCAACATAATGTCTATACCATTCCGAAATTGATAGAGGGTAGACATAATTTTAAGGTAGATACCTTATTTGGACAGTTGTCAACTTCATGTATGATAGAATCAGACAGTGAAGAAATCATTTTAGATCATTTCCGATGTAATGGGCAAGATAAAAAATGGTTTTTGGTTGTTTTTTCTGATTATTGGTATCGGATTCGGGAGGCTGCGATGAATTATGCAGACCCGTCAGAGATCAGACAATATTTTGATGAAAGAGTCAATAATGATGAAATAGAAGAGTTGCTACGTCAGATTCGAACAGAGATTGGTAAGCGCGGAGAACAGGAAGGAGCTCTAATTAATGAAATAAGAACAACAGAGGGTGGATTGTTCTGTCCGGTTGCTTATGATACTTTTCTGATAGAATTCGAGATTGACTATACAACGATCAATCCTGAGAAGCCGAGTGGCACTTGTAAATGTAAGCTTGGTATTATTATTACGGATGAAGGCTGGAAGGTCTATGAGAACTATGATAATAGATTCTTTACCTTAGCAGATAAAAAAGAATAATAGGGATTATACATAAGTGGAAAGGGGAATGAAGCGATGATACGTTTATTTGAGCAGCATAGGATAAGAAATCAAAAGGAACTAGAGGGAATATGGGACTTTGTCACAGAGGATGGAAGAAAGTATTCCCTGACAGTACCAGGATGCTGGGAGCAGCATCCTGAGCTGATTAACTATAGGGGAAAAGGCACTTATACCAAAAAGGTGTATGTCTCCCAAAAGACTAATCTACGTTTGGAGTTTAAAGGTGTAAGTCATACAGCAGATGTTTATTTGGATAATGTCTTTGTCATGCATCATTATAATGCATTTACACCATTTGCAGGTATAATCCGAGGTGTGCAGCCGGGTGAGCATGTGATTCGTGTAGAGGTAGATAACTCTTTTAACGAAAAGTCAGCACTGCACATACCAAATGATTATTATACTTATGGAGGTCTTACCCGACCTGTTGTTTTAGAAGAAATTGCGGATGTTTATATTGAGAATATCCATTTTACACCAAAGCTTGAAGCAGATAAATGGACTGGCGAAATCGAAGTGTGGACTCGTAATATTGCAGATACAACAGCAAATGTTGATATCATATGTGAATTTGCAGGAGAACATATCGCGGAAAAAGATATACAGATTACTGCAAGTACAAACAAGTGCATCGTAATCAAACATAGTTTTGAAAAGGTAGCACCTTGGAGTATAGAGAATCCAAAGCTTTATATGCTGAATATGCAGCTTATGCAGGATGGTCAGATAATCGATGACTTGATTGAAAGAGTAGGTTTCCGTGAGGTGAGTTGGGAAGGAACACGCTTATGCCTGAATGGAACGCCTGTCTTTTTACATGGCTTCAACAGACATGAGGACTATGGCGTGATTGGTTGTGCCATTCCACCACAGCTTATGATGCAGGATATGAATTTGATGCAGGATATGGGGGCAAATGCTGTCAGAACCTGTCATTATCCAAACGATGAGCGATTCTTAGACCTTTGTGATGAACGCGGAATGCTTGTGTGGGAAGAGAACCATGCAAGAGGACTGGATTTGGAAAGAATGCAGAATCCGCATTTTGATGAACAGTGTAAAGATTGTATTGATGAAATGATAACGAACCATTACAATCATCCTTCTATTGTCATTTGGGGAATCTTGAATGAATGTGCCAGCGAGACAGAAGAAGGTAGAGAGAAGTATAAAATGCAGTATGAGCAGATTAAAGAGTTGGATAAGACAAGACCGACAACCTCTGCAACCTGCAGACATTTTACGGATATTTGTCTGGATTTACCGGATGTGGTGTCCTTTAATATGTATTCCGGCTGGTATCAGGATGTTTCGGTATTAGAGCGCCATAATAAGGAAATGGATTGGATTGCGACAGCAGGCGGAGCAGGAAAGCCTATTATTGTTAGCGAATTTGGCGCTGCAGCGATGTATGGCTATCGTGACAGAGGAAGAAGCAAGTGGAGTGAGGAACGTCAAGCAGATATTATAGAAGAAAATCTAAGAGTATATAAAGAAGATGACAGACTCACAGGAATCTTTATCTGGCAGTTTGCAGATTGCAGAGTGACCGAAGAGGGTGGTTGGTTTGCAACCAGAGCAAGAAGTCATAACAATAAAGGAGTCGTTGACGAATACCGTAGACCAAAGGAAGCTTATGATGTGGTGAAGCAGTGGTTTACGAACTGGGAGAAGAAGTAGTCAAAAGATAATTGAAAAAGAACTCCTATCCTTCAAGAAAGGGATATGGGTTCTCAGATTGTAGGCAAACCATAAATATCAAATAGCCAATGCATCTTTATGTATATAATGCATTGGCTATAATTGCTTAAAATATAGTTACTATTATACCAATATACGAAATTAAACATAATAACCGCCTTCTAAGATTTATCTGATATCTCCATATTATCAGCCATCTTGCGATGCATCAATCCAGCCTTCCATGTCAGCTCGTTCCTCAGCTCGTTTCAAATCAAGCATAAGCATTGCAAGTGTCTGTTCCTTCAATGCTTCCTTGCTATTTTTTGTCACTATAAAAGGAAGTCCTTCGACATTTAAAGATTGTTGAATGAAGATATTAAATGCATCCGTCAATGTCATTCCGGTTTTTGCATAAATATCCTCAACTGCTCTTTTGATTTCTGAATTTATTCTTACTTGAAAAGTTGAATCCTTTGGTGCAATAGCGACATTCAAATTTGTATCCATAAGAC
>JAFSGY010000061.1 GCA_017440575.1 Lachnospiraceae bacterium
ACCGCAGGTGCGAGTTTTCGGAGAGCAGGACAAATCAAAGATGCCGAACGCTCCATTTAGAAAATACCAAATAAGCGTCCCGATATGAGCAGCATGGTGGCTGACTTGGGCGGCACACACTCTCACCTAAACTTGAATTTAATCTATCATTGTCTTTTTGCGAAATGATTGAGAAATAATAAACCTTATGGTACGATGTTTTCATATAAAACAGAAGAAAAGAGGAACCCTATGAGAATCTTAATTATACGCCACGGTGACCCGGATTATGAACACGATTCCCTCACTCCGAAGGGCTGGAAGGAAGCCGAATACCTATCGGAACGAATTTCCAAACTAGATGTGAAAGCTTTCTATGTCTCTCCACTTGGAAGAGCCAAGGACACCGCATCCCTTACCTTGAAAAAGATGAACCGCACGGCTACGGAATATCCGTGGCTTCGTGAATTTGCACCAAGCATTATCAGACCGGATGTTCCAGACCGCCGAATCATTTCATGGGACTGGCTTCCACAGGATTGGACAATGGAAGAGGACTTCTATCGTCGCGACTTATGGCATACCCAACCTAATATGGCTGAGGGCAAGGTTGGCGAAGAATATAACTGGGTTGTTACGAACTTTGACAAAGTTCTTGCTGAACATGGCTATGTAAGAGATGGCGAAACTTATCGTGTCGAATGCCCTAATAATGACACCATTGTCTTTTTCTGTCATTTTGGTCTGGAATGTGTTCTGCTAAGCCATCTGATGAATGTATCTCCGATGATACTCTGGCACCATACCTGTGCTGCACCAACCTCCGTTACTACCATATATACCGAGGAGCGTAGAAAAGGCACTGCAATTTTCCGCGTTGCCAGCTTTGGTGATATTTCTCACTTATATGCAAATAATGAAGAGCCTGCCTTCGCGGCACGCTTCTGTGAAACCTATGATAATGAAAACGAGCGGCATGACTAGCCGCTCATTTTTATTCCTTCGTTCCTAAAAACTTCATTAATACACGCTGTAAATCTTCAATATCAATCGGTTTAGAGAGGAAATCATCAAATCCTTCCTCAATCATCTCATCCCTCACACCGCTAACCGCATTAGCTGTAAGTAAAACAATTGGTAAATCTTTAAAAATGCCACCCATTTTCCGAATCGCATGCAACGTCTCTACGCCATCCATTTCCGGCATCATATGATCCATAAAGATAATATCATACTGCTTACCTGCCTGTAGCAATGACAGACATTTTCTTCCTGATGAAATCGTGTCTGCTTCTATTCCAAGGATATTTAAAATTCCTTTTGCTACATCGCAGTTCAGCTCATTATCATCAACAACAAGCACTCTGCCACTATTGATAACAACTTCTCCACTTTCCTTCTTATCCTTCTCGGACTCTTCTTCATTTCCGATGCCTTGCCATAAATGAATGATAAACTTTGTACCTTTTTCATATTCACTTTCAAACGTAATATTACCATCCATCATTTCTACAAAACTCTTTACTATGGAAAGTCCAAGTCCACTTCCCTCTATTTGATAATTACGCTTCTTATCAAACTGCTCAAACTTGCCAAAGACTTTCGAGAAGTTCTTTTCCTCAATACCGATTCCCGTATCTTCGATTTCTATGTAGAGCATCACATGCTGTTCAGTACGATCCTTTTGGAATATACGTACCGTTATACTTCCTTCTTCTGTATACTTAATGGCATTATTGATAAGATTCGTTAAGATTTCCTGTAGCTTAACCTTATCACCGAATAAGCATCGTGGTATCTTCTCATCAATCTCCATGCGAAGTATCAGACCTGCCTTACCAGCCTGTGCCCCCATCATAGAATGAAGCTCTTCCATTAAGGAATCAAACCGATAATTGATATTTACCATCTCCATCTTACCGGTTTCAATTTTTGTAATATCAAGTATCTCGTTAATCAAATGAAGCAACGTATGGGATGCCGTCTTTATATTTTTCAAGTACTCACGAATCTGACTAGTATCCTGATTACGAAGAGCCAAATCTGCATATCCTACTATTGCATTCATAGGCGTTCTGATTTCATGTGACATATGCGCAAGAAAATTCGTCTTTGCACGACTTGCCTGCTCGGATTCCTCCTTTAAACGAATCATCTCATTGGTATACTGATTGATAAACGTCATATCGAATATCCATGCAAGATATCCTTGTATATCATCTCTATCATTTCCCTTAATCTCAGAAAGACGAATCTCATAATGTCTTCCATCCTGTTCAAACACATTCTCCTTCGTCATAAAAATGCGTTCTATTGCACTATGAGGATTCTCACTGTCAATCTCCGGCAACAGACTCTTAGCTACCGGATTGCTATACAGCACTTCCTTTTTCTTTCTGTCTACCACCACAAGTCCATCCTTCGTATCCTCAAAGACACGCTCTTTAGCAAGCTGAATGGTATCTAGCAAACCATACATTTTTACATCAATCAGAATCAGAACCTCTGCAATCACAATAACCAGCGTCGTAGGATCAAAATCCTGTAAAAAATCTGTAAAAATGAAACCAATTCCCATAATCATAGGTGCTATAGCCGCCACAGCCAATAACAGTAAACGAAGGCGCGCCTTTTCCATAGCTTTTGGTGTCCTAACCAGCTCATAAATAACAATACTTCCATAGAAAATCAGGCAAAACAGAAATTCCAGCATCCACGCATAATAAAGAATCCCCTTACCTAAAACTAATACAACTCTTCCATTCTCTAATATCTTATGACTGATTGAGCTATAAAAAAGCCCAGTATCGTGGCAACTCATCACAGCTCCTACTATTATAATATTAAAAACAGTAAATACCCTGATTAAATGTTTTGAAATCTTTATTTTACTAAATCCGGCTACGAAAAGAAGCACAAAAATCATAATAAAGGCTTTACCAACATAACCAATTTTCACTGCTGTAATTGCCATATCTTCACTATGTGCATAGAATTCCAATGCATTACCAATAGCCGAAAGAAATCCACACAGATATGCCATCAACAAATTCTTCTGGTTATTGGATGTATTTTCCTGCAATACGCTGACACAGCACAAAAAACATATTGCCATTCCGAGCATGTCTATCATGCCATAAATAAATTCCATAGTTATCCTTATCCTCAAAAAAATAGTACAAAAGTGTGTTTTGTACTATTTTATCACATTTTTATATCTTTTTGTACATGATTCCATGTTTTCTTATAAATAAAAACTATCTTTCCGTATTCTTTAACATCCTCCATACAAAATCACTTTGTTCTTTATTTATCGCATGAATACGGATCGCTGCAAGCAATGCAATGTCACTTACCTCTTCCTGTTCAAGCCACTTTTTGTCTTCTTCTAATTGGAGCATCTCTCCGCGAATTAGCTTCTGCACAATGCTGTTCAACCGACGTAAAAAACGAATCACTTCCTCATATTCCCTACGTCTATCCAGAAAGCTTCCCCCACTACTCTCCAGCTCCAGATTCGCTGTGGATACCGCCTGCAGGCAAAGCTTACATTCTCCGGTAATATCCGAGGCCTCCATTAACACATCCGGACGGATTTTCAGAAATTGGGCAAAATACTCCTTCGCCCCTATAACATCCTTGCACGCAAAATACTCTGCCATCTTGTCCTTAATCTCCCGTGTTTCCATCTTCTCTCCAATAATGGCAACGCGACATTCACAAGCCTTTAATCCTCGAACTGTTACCCATACATAGAGCAGAAACTCTGAAATAAAGCCAAAAACGCGCTTGTGATAGTCATCCTCAAAGGTTAAATCTATCCTCTTTTGCAGTTCAAAAAAGATGGTAAAAAGCCACTCAGCATATTCATCAAACAATGACTTTTTCGCAACCATAATATTTCCAAAATACGTTTTATTTTTATGTACTAAATCAAGAAAGGCATCATAATACTCTGGGTACAGCTCCTGAATAATTCTTCCTGTCTCATCCAACGTTTCTACCCTATGATGCGCCCCAAAGCCATAATGGTAAGAATTCGGAAGCTCCAGCTGTTTTGTTGTTATAATATCATATTCCTGCAAAATCTCTTCATATTGCTTTTCTGAAAAAACATACCCCGCTTCGCTTGTTAAAAATCTGCGATAATGGCAGATTCCAACATAATCTGCCTCATGATAGTTCTTCCATACCCAATATACACCTGACAACTCTGCATAATAACAATTCAAGTGTGAAATATTATCTCCTGTGTCATCTCCCATATAGCCAAAATCCATCTTCGCCTGCTTATGTCCTACATGAAGCGGAATATACATTGGATTATCCGGTACATCAAACTCCTTATGCGTCATCGCAAATATCTTTACTGCCATAAAAAAATCCCCTTTTGAATTATCAGTCTCTATTCAGCATACACTGAATTCTGACAATTGAAAAGGGGAATGTTTTATTTATCGTTTACGTGGCATTTCCCACGCCTGGTGATCTGTATGTAACAGCATATGAGACTTATGGGATAATGGCTTTTCAAGGAACTCCTCATACAGCTTCATAACGGAAGCATTCTCATGTGAGAATCGAAGTTCTGCTTTTTCATCAAGACTTCGAAGATTCTTGCTTCTTGTAGTTGCAAGCTCACAGCCGTCCTTGATTGGCTGTCCGCCACCACCGACACAGCCTCCCGGACATGCCATAACCTCAACAAAGTCATAATGAACCTCGCCTTTTTCCAAGGCTTCAATCAGCTCTCTTGTATTACCAAGTCCATTTACAACCGCTGTCTTTATCACAATATCGCCTATATGTATCTCTGACTCCTTCCACTTAATCTGCTCTCTCGTACTTCTTACTTCCTTGAAAGCATCAGCATCTGGATTCGTACCGGTAATCAGATAATACGCAGAACGAAGTGCCGCCTCCATAACACCACCGGTTGTACCAAAGATAACTCCGGCACCTGTTCCATCTGACATTGGATCATCACATGGCATATCCTGTAAGGTCTTTGGATTAATATGAGCCATACGTATCATACGATTCAACTCTCTTGTTGTTAATACAATATCTACGTCATGACCTGCGTACTCTTCATAGAACAGCTCCATGTTGCTCTCGCCCTTCTTTGCAACACAAGGCATAATGGATACAGTAACCATATCCTCTGGCGCTACACCGATTTTCTTGGCAAAATAGGTCTTCATAATCGCACCAAACATCTGCTGCGGAGACTTTGCAGAGGAAAGTCTTGATACCAGATGTGGATACTGCGACTTAATAAAACGAAGCCAGCCCGGGCAGCAAGAGGTAAACATTGGCATCTGCTTTGTATCGCCCTTCTTGAAACGCTCTACAAACTCATTACCTTCCTCCATAATGGTAAGATCTGCTGTGAATACGGTATCAAATACATAATCAAAGCCCATCTTTTTCAGCGCATCCACAATCTTGCCCATGGTCGCTTCTTCTCGCTTTAAGCCAAAGGTCTCCCCCCAAGCAGCACGAACTGCCGGAGCTACCTGCACAACGGTAACCTTCTTCTTATTCTCGATTGCCCACCATGCCTTTTCCGTATCATCACGCTCACGTAACGCACCAACCGGACAATGGGTAATACACTGACCACATAAGGTACAATCAGACTCTTCAATCGTTCTGTTTCCTGATACATAGACACCTGTTCTGGAGCCAGTACCCTCTACATCCCATACCTTAACACCCTGAACCTTATCACATATCTGAATACAACGCATACACTTAATACACTTATCTGCATCACGAATCAGTGGGAAGTTCTTATTCCATGGTAACGGATGAAGCTCCTTCTCATATGGAACCTCTAAAATATTCAAATCTCTGGTAATAGTCTGTAAAGAACAGTTTCTGTTTCTTGCACAAGTCACACAGTTACTGTTATGCTGGGAAAGAATCATTTCCACCGTCTTTTTGCGGTTTCTTCTAACCTTTGGACTGTTGGTATATACTACCATTCCCTCTTCAACCTGATTATTACAAGAAGTTACTAACTTCTCCTTGCCTTCTATCTCTACTACGCAGACACGGCATGCACCGATTTCGTTAATTTCCTTTAAAAAACAAAGCTTTGGAATCGGAATTCCCGCAATATTGGCAGCATCCATAATGGTGCTTCCTTCCGGAACCTCCACTATCTGTTGGTCAATTGTAAGCTTTACCATATTGTCTCGCGACCTCCTTTCAGTATTCCATAGCCAAAGTGGTCACAGCGTAAGCATCTGGATGCTTCCTGTCTACATTCAGCCTCTGTCATTGGCAGCTCTACGCCCTCAAAATCGCAAATTCTTTTGCCTACCTCTCGCTCGGTCATATTTACACGTCCACATGGATTTCTGTCTTCCATATTAGGCTTTGGTACTTCCACTTCGCTGGAAATCACATGATGATAACCCAGATATTCATCGATGTTAGCTGCAATAACCTTTGCTGCACCGATTGCCTTGATTACGGTTGCTGGACCTGTTGCACAATCTCCTCCTGCAAAAACACCAGGTAATAAATCAAACCCACCATGTCTTCCCGTCTGAATCACACCACGGTTAACCGGAACACCTGCATCTGCAAAGTGCTGATATTCAATGTCCTGACCAATGGCAACGATAATCGTCTGACAAGGAATCATCATATCCTCTTCTCCCGTTGCCTTTACACCCGCACGACCATTTTTGATACTGCTAATCATCTGTGGCTGTACCCAGAGTCCTTTCACCTGATTATTCTCATCTGTTTCTATCTTCACAGGTGCCTTTAAGGTCTGAACCTCAACACCTTCTGCAATGGCTCCCTCAATTTCATCCCTAAGTGCTGTCATGTCAGCAACTCTTCTACGATATACAATGCTTACCTTCTTAGCCCCAAGTCTTACGGCAGTACGTACCGCATCCATGGATACATTACCTCCACCGATTACGCAGACCTCCTGACCTGCTAAATCAATGGCATTATTTTTTCCTACATCACGTAAAAACTGTACTGCCGAGATGACGCCCTGCGCATCCTCTCCTTCAATACCAAGCTTCTTATCGGTACTCGCACCAATGGTAATCAGCACAGCATCATACTGCTCTCTCAATTCATTAATCGTAATATCAATACCAATGCGCAGACCGTGTTCTACCTGCACTCCTGTCTCTAAGATAGCATTGATATCATCATCCAGTCTGTCCTTTGGCAGTCTGTAATTTGGAATACCATAGCGAAGCATACCACCAAGCTTTGGAAGCATCTCATATACTACAACCTGATGTCCCATCAGCTGTAAATAATATGCAGTACTAAGTCCACCAGGACCACCACCTACAATCGCTACCTTTTTACCAGTTGAAGGCTGACATGGTGGCGGCGCTACCTTTCCTGCAAGATCTGCGGCCATACGTTTCAAGCCTCTGATATTAATCGCATCATCTACCATATTTCTACGGCATCTTGCCTCACATGGATGCTCACAGATAAATCCACAGGTAGTAGGGAATGGATTATCCTTACGAATCAGACGAATCGCATCCTTATATCTTCCCTCTCGCACAAGTGCTATGTAACCTGGAATGTCCACACCAGCCGGACATAGAGAAACACATGGAACCGGCTGCTGATAATTGCAATTACATCTGCCAAGCTCAATATGTGCTACATATTCATCGTGAAATCCAATGAGTCCCTTGTAGACCATATTTGCTGCCTCATAACCGATAGCGCAATCTGCCGACTCCATAATACTAAGTGCGGTTTCCTTCATCTCGTCTAAAGTTTCCATGGTTGCCTTTCCGTTTAACACATCGGAAATCATCTTTTTTAACTGTCTTAATCCAACACGACATGGTACGCACTTACCACAGGTCTGTGCATGGCATAATTCCAAAAATGCCTTGGACATATCAATCGGACATAATCCTGACGGACTTGCCTCTATTCTTCTTTCCAAATCCCTATAAAGCTGTTCTACTACAACCTGCGCTTTATTCGGTACAGGAATCTCAAGTCTGCTCATTGGTAACCTCCTAATCTCACTTATCACTTTCTGACATGCTTCAGCCAAAGCATGTAACCGCTTACATTCAACAATACCATGCTTTTCCAAATAATTCAACAATCGTTAATAAATAAACACAACGCGCGGATTTCCTTACAAAACCCGCGCGTTATCTGTATAATTATACGTTTATTCTGTTTGCATTGCTTCTACAAATCCATCTAAAATCTTCTGATTTTTCGTAAATTCACAATTCCTTGCATTGTCCTCTACCTTCTGCCTTGCTTCGGCTTCCTTCTGCACAGCCTCCGGCATTTCGCCAGATTCAAGTGTTCCTTTCCATGCATGCCATCTCACATAATCATTGTAAGCATTTACAGTTTCCCAATAGATATCATAATCATCGTCATAAAGGTCATATAGCTTCAAGTACCATAGTAATCCATAAAAATCCCTGTCATAATAGTCCTCATCGCATTGTCTTATCATATTCTCTGTACTATGATACCTTGCATCCCATGCAGCCTCCTCAATTCCCTCAGTAACCATCTGCACTAGCGAAAGCAAAAAGAATACCGCCACAATGAGTTTGATTATAAAAAATTTTTTATTCACCTGATATTGTCCATTACTCATTGTCTTCCCTCCATTGCCAGCCATTTCTGTCATACAGACTTCTCTGTAATGATTTCCATTCATCCTGATAGCTTTCTATCTCTCGAAAAGCCATGACTTCTTCATAGATCATTCCAAGCTCTCCTATCAAAAAGGCATCTACTTCGAGACACATCCAGTCATAATATGCCTGATTTTCCTCTGTAACATCATGATATCTGCTGCTCCACTCCTTCCCATAGATTGTAGAAGCATAATCCATACACTCATAAATCAGCCCATATTTTGGATACTTTTCAATATCCTCAAGCTCAGCTCCCTGAAATTCCATGCTCTGCTCGACAAACTTTTCCCATTTCTTATACATAAAGGCTGCCTCCGCATAAGTTGCATAAGCTTCCTCATGTAGCACATCATATTCGCTCATATATTCATACAGATTGTGATAATCTGCTGCCTCATAAAGGCTCTGAATCTTCTCAGCACTTTCCTGACCCTTCACCAGCTGCTCAACACTATCTCCGATATAACAGGCAATAAAAGTAATCACCACAATCAATACCATAAGCCCTAACATTACACCAATAATGGCATTCAATATTTTATTTATAACGTATATCGTACCATTGGTTATAACGTCTTTCTTTACACCTTCATAATTTTTCTGTGCTGTCCTCTCCTGCCAGCTCCAATATTTTCCCAGTTTATTCTCCCTGCCGCAATATGGACATTCCAGCTCACGCAGCTTATAATCTGCTCCACATGACTTACATTTCATTCTCTGCCCTCATACTTCTCTAAAATAAGCTGATAAATTTCCATCATATCTTCTTCATTCCTATATAATTGAAGCCCTCGTTCTACTTCCTCTTCACTAAGATAACACTTCTCTTTTAAGATATTCTCTGCTTTCTGCCGGAAGGCTTCCACCTCTGTACCCTCATCATACACATATCCTTCTGCTTCATATTCATCGCAATAGGACAAGATTCGAAATAATGGCTTTATCGTATAATACAAAAAATCCGGGTCTTCATACTTCTCTGCTCTTTGCAGATCCTCGTCAATGCCCTCTGCAGCTGGCTGATAGTACTCATACAATTCACCAATTCGATAATAGCGTCCATAGGTCGCACTGGTATAATACTCCTGCTGTTTCAACAATTCCATCATTGCTCCATAATCCTCTGCCTGATACATCGCTTCCAGACTATCCATCACAGAATCCTTGTTCTCATAAGCAATGGTACTCTTCAGCTTAGCTAGCCCTGCCGATACAAGAGCAAGCAGAATACCTCCAATAATGACAATCATGAGTAGTCTTACCACAAGCTTACCGGCAAGCCTTCCTATCACTTCCGGTAATCTTCGTAAAATCGAACTCTTATATTCATACCAGTCCAGCCTATCCTTATGTGCCTGTTCTGCCTGTTTAGTATTCTCTGAACCACAATATGGACACTGCTCTTTTATATCCGGATAGCTTGCTCCACAATTGACGCATTTCATCTGTATTTCCCCTGTCTTTTCTTTTTTTACTAACAGTATATCAAACAATATTACCATTTACAAATAATATGTTTTTTGTACAATCTTTACATAATTTTGTTAATTTTCCCCCAAACATTGCAAGCAAAGCTCTTTGGTGCTATATTTAGTCATGGTATTTTAACTGTTATTTTAGAGAGAGTTTTATTTATGAATTTTTGTTACATTGATTCACTTACCGGCATTTTAAACACCGCCGGCTTCATGAACCAGGGAACCGCTTTATGCGAAGAAAACAGACAAGCTGACTATACTGGTCTTTTCTTAAATATCAAAGGGTTTCGTTATATTAATCAACGTTTTGGCTTTACAAATGGTGATGAAGCCATGCGTAAATACGCGCATCGTATTCAGAAGTTGCTCCTGCCTGACGAATTATTCGCCCGGCTTGGGTGTGATAACTATGCCCTGCTACTTCAAAAGAATCGTGTCGATGCTTTATTAGATTCCCTTCTTTCTGTTCGCGTTCATGTTCAACTAGAGGATTTTGTTAATACTTTCGACCTGTCTTCTCGAGCAGGACTCTATGAAATAAGACCGGAAGATACCATGAACGATATCATGAACAGAATTACCGTTGCGGGACTGCTTGCCAAGTCATCACCGCATCACAATACCATTTGGTTCCGTGAAGCGATGATGGAACGCTATATTCATGATAAAGAAATTGCTGATTCCTTTATTTCTGCAATTGAAAACAATGAATTTTCTGTTTATTATCAACCGAAGGTATCCCTTGACGAACAGACTTTATGCGGCTGCGAGGCTCTTGCACGTTGGGACAGAATAAGCGAGGTTATCTTTCCTTCTGAATTCGTACCTATTTTGGAACAGGAGGGCACGATTTGTGTACTAGACTTCTATGTATTAGAAGCGGTATGCCGTGATATCCGTAACTGGCTGGATATGGGAATTGAACCTGTCCGAATCTCTACGAATTTTTCAAAGATTCATCTTCACAATAAGAATCTTGCAATAGATATCCTAAGAGTCTTAGACCGTTATCAAATTGATACAAAATACATTGAAATCGAATTAACAGAGACCTGTGGTTATGAGGATTTTGAATCGCTTTCTGAATTCGTGGATACCATGAAAGAACACGGTGTTCACACTTCCATTGATGATTTTGGAACCGGATATTCTTCACTCAATCTGTTAAAAGACTTAAACATCGATACCATTAAGCTTGATAAATCTTTTTTAAACCAGAATCCGAATACAAAGAAAAAGCATGCTAATGAGATTGTCATCAAAACTATTATTAACATGGCTCAGGATCTAGACATGCAGGTCATCTGCGAAGGTGTCGAAACCGTTGAGCAGGCTAAGCTGTTGCAGACACTCCATTGTCCGGCAGTTCAGGGCTTCCTCTTTGATGGACCATTATCACATGACGAATTTGAAAAACGCCTAAAAACAGAACGAGTTTATCATAAAATATAAAAAACGGGTAATGCCTTATCAAAAGGTATTACCCATTTTCTTTATATTTTACCACTCTAAAAATGCTTTATAGCCCTTTACCGCTTCGTAAATATCTGCCTTACTGCTTATCTCATATGGTGCATGCATATTTAAAACGGCAACACCACTATCGATTACGTTCATTCCATACTCAGCCATAATATAAGCAATCGTACCGCCGCCACCTGCATCTACCTTACCAAGCTCTGCAAACTGATAACTTACTCCTGCTTCATCCATCACTCTTCTTAGGTCTGCAATGTATTCTGCTGTTGCATCATTTGAACCACTCTTTCCTCTGCTACCTGTGTATTTATTAAAGGTTAAACCATTTGCAAGAAATGCCGAATTTTTCTTCTCAAATACGCTTGCATAAAGCGGGTCAAAGCCTGCACTTACATCTGAAGACAGCATTCTGGAATTCATCAGCGCACGACGAAGCAATATCTGTGAATCTCCCTCTGTCATGGCAAGAAGCTCTGCTACCATATTCTCAAAGAACTGGGAATGCATACCTGTCGCTCCCACACTTCCGATTTCTTCCTTATCTACAAGCAAGCAACACAGAGTACGCTTATGTGACTCTACCTCCAGCATTGCTAATAAAGAGGTAAATGCACAGATTCTGTCGTCTTGACCATATGCAAGCACCATACTTCTATCAAAGCCACAATCTCTTGCCTTCCCAGACGGAACGATTTCAAGCTCTGCAGAAAGAAAATCCTCTTCCTCAATTCCATACATTTCCTGTAAAAGCTTCAATACATTTGCCTTTACTGCTTCCTTCTCCTCTGTTTCCATATCCTCTGTCTTCTCAATCGGACAGTTGCCAATTAATAAATCCAGATTCTCACCAGTCACTACTTCTGTTGCCTTTTTAGCCATCTGTTCTCCTGCCAGATGAATCAGCAAATCGGTAATCACAAAAACAGGATCCTCATCCTTCTCACCGATAGTAACGTTGACAACAGTTCCATCCTTCTTCACTACGGTTCCATGAATCGCAAGTGGTGTAGCTGTCCACTGATACTTCTTAATACCTCCATAATAATGAGTATCTAAATAGGCAAAGCCTTCCTTCTCATATAATGGATTCTGCTTCACATCAATTCTTGGAGAATCAATGTGCGCACCCAAAATATTCATACCACTTGAAATCGGTTCCTCTCCAATGCGAAACAGTGCAACACACTTCTTCATCTGGACTGCATAGAGCTTATCTCCAGCCTGAACCTTTTTCCCTTCCTTTATTATCTGGCAAAGATCCTGATAGCCCTGCTCCTTTGCCATTTTAACAACAAGCTCCGTACACTCACGCTCTGTCTTTCCTTCGTCAAGGCACTTTTTATACCATTCACAGATTCTGTTTAATTCCTTTTTATCTTCATCCTGATAGGATAACCAAAGATTTTCTTTTTTCATAAATCAGTAACCATACCTTTCTCTTTCCATTTGTGTAATTGTTACTATTCACTCCGTTCCAGTAACGCATATCACCTAACAACCATACCATAAAATCATCCCTTTTTACAACATATTGCATAGAATATGTATATAAACATTTTACCAATACATTTTTGAACACATTTTTATGCAATATAATTCGACTTTTTTCTTGCTTTGTCAGAAAATATTACATATAATGGATTTGAATAGGGCTTTTGTTATAGTTCAAGGAGGAACACATGGAAAAAGTTTTTGACCAATTATCTGTACCCCATCTTAGTAAAATTATTGATTTGATTCATCCCTGTATGGATGATTATTTATATGTATATGATTTTGTAAACGACTATTATTATATTTCACCACATGCTGTTGAGCGCTTTGCTCTTCCAAGCAATGAATTCCATAATGTCGTTGCCAACCATAAAAAATTTGTATATCCTGTTGACTTATATGATTTGCAGGAAGACTTAGCCTTAATGAAAAGTGGCGAAAAAGATTTCCACAATATGCAGTATCGCTGGTTATCTACTTCCGGTGAACCAATCTGGATTAACTGTCGTGGCTATGCGATTCATGAACACGGAAAGCCATCCTATATGATTGGCTGTATCAACGAAATTGGTGTAAGGCAAAAAGCTGATAATGTCAGCGGTTTGCTAGGAATTACCGGATTACAGCAATATTTACAGGATCATTCCTATGATATTAATCAGGGCTATCTTCTCCGTCTTGGATTAGACGATTTCAAGGAAGTCAATGAGAAGCTTGGCAGTGATTATGGTGATATGGTTCTTCGTCGAACCGCAGAATGCATCTCGTCCTGTATCAAAACTGGTCAGCTTCTGTTTCGTGCGGTAGCAGATGAATTTATCTTATTAGATACACAAAATACCAATATGAAGCATGCTGTTGCCCAATACAAGCTTATCCGCCAGACCGTAGATGAGTTCGTTGAAGCAAACCACTACGAAGCTGTCTTTACTATTTCCGGCGGTATTCTTCCTTGTAAGGATATGAAAGGACATAGTTTCTCCGATGTTATGAAGCTGTCAGAGTTCTCTCTGAACGAAGCAAAAAGAGATGGAAAAAATCGTTCCTACATTTTCCAACAGGCTGATTATGATAAATTCTTACGTCGTAAGAAAATTACTCAGTTATTGAGACAGTCTGTAAATAACAATTTTGAAGGCTTTGAGGCTTATCTTCAACCGGTATTTGATTCCACTACCAATAGTATCTACGGTGCAGAATCCTTAATGCGTTTCCGCACAGATGAATTTGGAATGATTTCACCAATAGAATTTATTCCGTTATTGGAAGAAACTGGTTTGATTATGCCCGCTGGCAAATGGATGTTACATCGTTCGCTAACGATTTGTCGTGAGATTCAGAATCTTATGCCGGGCTTCCATATCAGTATTAATATCTCTTACATACAGGTAATGAAGAGTAATATCATCAATGAGATTATCTCTGCTGTTGATATGCATGGCATTGATACCTCCAACGTAATTATTGAGCTGACAGAAAGTGGACTTTTGGAATCTGACAGCCGTGTTACCAAGTTGGTATCTAACCTCAAGAATAATGGTATTCGTCTGGCACTTGATGATTTTGGAACGGGCTACTCCAACTTCCATTATCTGAATGAACTGAAACCGGATATTATTAAAATTGACCGTTCCTTCACCTTAAAGGCATTACAGAATGATTATGAATATCAGTTGCTCTCTCTTATGAGTAATATGGTTCATAGTCTGAATCTGAAAATGTGTATTGAAGGAATTGAAACCAATGATGAATTAAGTAAAATGAGCCAGCTTTCACCGGACTACTGTCAGGGTTATTATTGGGGAAAGCCTTGCCCATATGATGAATTCAAAGCTTTATACCTTGTTTCCTAACAAAGAAAATGCCTAAGTATACAAGCTTTGTGTACAAATAAAATACTCACACACCAATGAAAAAAAGTACCGTTTTTATTCCGGTACTTTTTCTATTGGTGTTGTATCTATTTTTATTAACATCGTCATAACAAAGGCAAGCACAAAGCCAAGTATACAGGTTCCAAGGAAACCAAGGAATCCCTCTCCCATATACACCGGAAGTGTCGGAATACCTGCAAACGCAAAGGCAATCGCCCTTGCTCCTGTAAAACCTGCAAGTGTTCCACCAATAGCTCCTGCAATACATGCCGCAACCATTGGCTTTTTCAGTGGTACATTGACACCAAATAATGCCGGCTCTGTCACGCTGAACAATGCTGATACCACTGCTGACATGACTCTTGTCTTGCACTCACTATCCTTTACCTTGAAAAATACAGCAAATGCTGCTCCCGCCTGTGCAAAAATAGCAGCTCCCATAAACGGTAAAATCGTATCATATCCGTAAAGTGCAATATTTGAAATAATAATCGGCACAATACTCCAATGAAAACCAAAGATTACCATAACCTGAATCAAACCACCAAGGAAGAAGCCTGACACCTGTGGACTCCATTCATATGCCGCCGTATAGCCTGCTGCCAGAAGGTCTCCTATCCATGTTCCAAGAGGACCAAACAGTAAAAGTGTTGCTGCACCCGTTATCAGAATTGACAGCAATGGCACTAAAAATCCACTTAGCATCTTCGGTACAACCTTTTTCAAAAACTTCTCTACGAAATGTAAAAATCCTACTGCCATCAGAATCGGCAGTACACTTGACGGATAATTCACACTGGTAACAGGTATTCCTGCAAAATCAAGTCCTGCACCGGACTCAAATGCTGCTGTGATGTTCGGATGTACTAATAATCCACCAATAACAGCTGCCGTAAAACGGTCACACCCAAACTGCTTTGCCGATGTAAACGCAATAAATATCGGTAAGAAATAAAATAACGAATCTGCCATAGAGCTGCAGATTATGTAGGTTCCACTTCCGCTTTCTACCCATCCAAGACTGACAAACAGCGCCAGGAAGCCTTTCGTGACTCCTGCCGCTGTTACTACATTAATGATGGGAAGAAAGATAGCTGAGAGTGCTTCAATAATACGGTTAAGCATTGAATTTTTATTTTCTTCCATCGTATTTTCTCCTGTCCGGTGTCTTATACATACTTCTGGAGAGTTTCAAGAATTGCGCCCTTTCCAGCAAGCATTTCTACGAAATACTGCTCTACCAGCTCGCCAAGTCCTGCCTCATACAGATTGACACCAAATATTTTTTCATTTGATAAAATTGGTGCAACACTTTCATGAACCTCTGTGTCACCTAACTTCAATCCTGCCACATGAGGGCATACGGTGTCAAGCATAGGATCCGAACTTAACTCAAATTTTTCCCCATTATCATTGATTCCCATAAGGTATCTAAGCCAGCCTGCAAATACAAGCGGGATTCTCTTAATATTCTTAACGTCTAAGCTTTCTGACTTCTGGTATGCTTTGATGGTCTCTCCAAAACGAATGCCAAGCTTCTGTGAGGTATCGGTTGCAATTCTCTGTGGTGAATCCGGCATAAATGGATTCGGAATTCTGACATTTACAACCTCATCAATGAACTTCTTTGGCTCGATAACACCCGGATCAACTACTACCGGAAGACCTTCTTCATAACCAATGATTTCCACTAATTTCTTCAAGGTTGGATTGCTCATTTCCTTAGAAATCAGTTCATAGCCTAACAAGCAGCCAAATACAGCAAGTGTGGTATGAAGCGGATTGAGACAGGTACAAACCTTCATTTTCTCTACCTTATCTACTACTTCTCTTTCTGCAAAGATAATACCGCCTTCTTCCAAAGCAGGTCTGCCATTTGGGAAAGCATCTTCGATGACAAGATACTGGCACTCTTCCGCATTAACAAAAGGTGCTACATAGGTATTCTTGCTGGTAATAACAGGCTCTAAGCCTTCGATTCCATCATTCTTCAATATCTCTTCTACTGAAGCATCCGGTCTTGGGGTAATCTTATCAATCATAGACCACGGGAAGCTTACCTTAGTCTTATCTTCTACATAAGCTAAGAATTCCTTCTCTACTAAGCCCTTTTCTGCCCATTTTAAAGCAAAAGCATGAACTGCCGCATAGAGCTTATCTCCGTTATGAGAGCAGTTATCCATACTTACCATGGCAATTGGTAATGCCCCAGCCTTGAAGCGCTCATACAATAAAGTAACTACTTTACCAATATAGCTTACAGGCTTTGCAGTTCCCTGCTCCATATCCCGCTGCACTGCCGGAAGCTCTACACCCTTACCATCAACAAGGCTGTATCCCTTTTCGGTAATGGTAAAGCTTACCATTTTAAGACTTGGATTACGGAAAATTTCCTTTAATCTTCCCATATCCGCTTCGTTCTCACTGTCTACAGTCAGTGCCTCTAAAATACTTCCGACTACGGTCTTTTCTACATTTCCGTCAGCCTTTAAGGTTACAAGAATGCCCAAATTATCATGTGGCTTGTACATCTTCTCAATGATTTCATAATCAAAGCCTTCTGCTGCGATTAAGCCAGTCTTAAGCTCACCTGCGTTTAACAGCTCCTGCACTACATTTGCCTGAAACGCGCGGAAAATGTTTCCTGCTCCAAAATGAATCCATTCCGGATTATCATGTGTTTCCTTTTTTACTGCTTCTACATCAAAGGCAGGAAGGGCATAGCCTGCCGCCTCCCATGCCTCTCTATTATCTAAAATGCCGGTGTTTGTTAGTTTCATGTATCATCCCTCCTATGCGCTGTTATATTGGAAGAATGCAGTTTTCTGCATTCTTCTCTTGTCAAGTCTAGTAGTTCTTAATAGGTGTTCTTTGCCTATTTAGAACTACTCTTGACAATGGCTTCCCAGAGGCCATTGAGATAAGCTGCTCCTAAGGCTCTGTCATACAGACCATATCCCGGCATAGCAACCTCTCCCCAAATCATTCTTCCATGGTCTGGTCTGATTGGTCCTTCAAATCCGATATCATATAATGCCTTCATAATTTCGTACATATCAAAGCTTCCATCGCTTGAAAGATGTGCTGCCTCTTCAAAATCAGTAGGAGTATTAAACTTTAAGTTTCTTACGTGTGCAAAATGAATTCTTCCTTTTAAGGAACGAATCATATCCGGAAGATTGTTCTCAAGGTTTGTACCATAAGAACCGGAACAGAAGGTAACACCGTTGTGTGGGTTATCTACCATCTTCATCATACGAAGGATGTTGTCCTTATTAATGATGATTCTTGGAAGTCCGAATACACTCCATGCCGGATCATCCGGATGAATTGCCATGTTGATATCATACTTATCACAGGTAGGCATGATTCTCTCAAGGAAGTACTTTAAGTTCTCGAATAACTTCTCATCATCCACATCCTTGTATAAAGCAAATAATTCCTTTACTCTTGCCATACGCTCCGGCTCCCAGCCCGGCATAACCGTACCGTTCATATCACCGGCAATTGAATCAAACATTTTCTCAGGGTCAAGAGCATCTACAGTTGCCTGATTATAAGCAAGTACGGTTGAACCGTCTGGTCTCTTTCTTGCAAGCTCTGTTCTTGTCCAGTCGAAAACTGGCATAAAGTTGTAGCATACCATATGGATGCCTTCCTGACCAAGTCTTTCCAAGGTAGTGATGTAATTTTCAATATACTGCTCTCTGTCAGGAGAACCAATTTTGATAGCATCATGGATATTCACACTCTCGATACCGGCAATTGTTAATCCTGCTGCCTCAACCTCCTGCTTCATAGCTCTGATATCCTCTAAAGACCATGCTTCACCCGGAACAGAATCGTATAATGTTGTAATGACAGACTTAACCCCCGGAATCTGTCTAATCTGTTCTAACGTTACTGTGTCGTGCTTGCTACCATACCATCTTAATGTCATCTGCATAATGAAATCCTCCTTTATATATGAAAAACTAATTGCTTTCTATTTTTGTACCTATATCTTAATCAATCCATATTTTGAAAACCATTGAATAAATTGTTGTCAACCTTGCAAAAATTGCTATGAAACAGTATCATAGAGATATAAATCTATTTTTGGTATTTTAAGGAGTTCCTATGCATAAAAAAGAGCTGCAAACTGCATTTAGCACCAGACAATATATGTATTCGAAGGATTTTGAGGTCTACTACTATAACGATCAGCCTATTAACGCAGTAGCACCACATACCCACGATTATTATGAATTTTATTTCTTTTTAGAGGGAAATGTTGACATTTATGTAGAAGGCAAGCCTCATCACATCAAGGCAGGCGATTTTCTTCTCATCCCCCCCGGTGTTGAGCATTATCCTGTTTTTTTAGACCATACAACTCCATACCGCCGTTTTATTCTGTGGATTAGCACAGATTATTGTAACCGATTAATGCAGGCTTCCTTGGATTATGTTTTTTTGATGCAATATGTGACTACTACGCATCAATATCTTTTTTCCAACGATGTCATTGCCTTTAACCGGCTGCAATCACAGATTTATGCCTTGATTGAAGAGGTAAAGGGCTCACGCTTTGGCAAGGATGCACAGGTTTCGTTACAGGTCAACACTCTTATTCTTCACTTAAACCGTATGATTTATGAACGCAATCATACCGCCGGTAATTCTCGTCCAAAGGAGCTTCACAATGCCATCTGTGATTTTATCTCTGCTCATTTAGAGGAGGATTTGTCTCTGGAACGCTTAGAAAAGGAATTTTTTGTCAGCAAATATTATATTTCACATACTTTCAAGGACAACATCGGACTTTCTTTGCACCAATATATCACCAAAAAAAGATTGCAAGCCTGTAAGGATGCAATCTTAGGTGGTGCTTCGATTAGTAAAACCTATGAAATGTATGGTTTTCAGGATTATTCCGCATTCTTCCGCGCATTTAAAAAAGAATACGGCATGTCTCCCAAGGAATATCGTGACATTACTACTCCGACTTAATCGCACCGGAGGACTTATAGGTAGTATTTGAGTCGATTCGGTTACGAATCTGTTCCATACGTCTATCAAGCTGGCTAATCAAGTCTGCACAATATTTTAATTCCTCAGAAATACTCTCAGCATTTTCGATGTGCTTTTTATATTTCATCTTATGCTCAAGACTTGCCCAGAAATCCATAGCAATGGTTCGAAACTGCACTTCTACACGCATATGCTTCTTTTCATTCGTCAGGAAAATCGGAATATCTAGAATCAGATGCAAGCTTCGATAACCGTTTGGCTTTGGATTCTTAATGTAATCCTTCTGCTCCACTAATATGATATCATCCTGCTGCAACAGACAGTCTACCAGCATATAGATATCCTCCGGGAACGAGCAGATCACTCGTATTCCCGCAATATCATTCAGCTCCTTTTCTATATTTTCAATCGAACATTCCAAACCACGTCTTTCCAGCTTTCCGGCAATACTTTCCTGTGACTTAATTCTGCATTTGATAGACTCAAACGGATTTCTGCTATGTACCAGTGCAAGCTCCTTATTCAGTACTTCAAGCTTTGTCTTTACTTCTAACATTGCACAGTCATACTGCATCATTAATTCCTGAAATGCCTGAGTTGAATCTTCTATTGTGTTATTTACCTTGTTGTTTGCTTTTGTATTCATGTATATTTATCCTCCATTCATCTCAAAATCGCCTATAAATTGTGGGGTATCTATTTCAATTTCTTTTTTAAATAGTATCTGCAATGATTTACTGGACAATCTTCTAAAACCCCAAACACTTCATATCCCTGTTTAGTATAAAAGTCTTTTGCTTGAAAATCGAATGTATCTAAATAAATCAAAGAACAGTTCTCTTCTAAAGCAACTTTTTCAATTTCATTTAATAACCTTGTTCCTAATCCACATTTTCTATACTTCTCATCAACCCATAAGCTATCTATATAAATGACATTCCAACAATACATTTTCGCCAAACATCCAGCAATAATATTATCATTTTCATCAACTACTTTTTTATTAATATTTTTAAACTCTATTTCTTGTTTTTTAGGTACTTGACTCAAATTATATTCAACCAATTTATCACAAATATATTCTGCATCATTATCTATACAATTTAAAATATTGAACGCCATAATTACTTACCTTTCAATCGATAAATTCAAATAAACGCATGCTTTCAAAATCACCAAAAGCCTGAACGCTGTGCGTGCCTCTTAAAAAAAATTCATAATCGCCCAAAACCATTCCTTAATTTTTTCGCCTGTTGCTAAATAAGCAATTCCACTAAAAACCATCACTACAATTCCAATCCAGAATAAAATATATCCTTCTTCTGGGAAGAAATTTGATAATACAATTAATATAGCACCAAATGTAGCAAATACGCCTGATATCGTTGATATTACTTTTCGCATAGTAAACTCCTTTTGATAACTTCAACTTCTATTCCCTTCTTTCGCTTCTAGTATAAGCTATCTTTCCATGTTTTGTATACATAAAGTTTCGTTACAGGTGTTCTCCTTTGCGATACCTATAACTGCCGAAAATACGAAATACATCCCCAAAAATAACCTACGCTTCTCATAGCCAACTAAGTACTATGCGAATAATAGCGTTGTGCCTCTGCCCGATACTTAGAAGGTGTTGTCTCCATAACCTGTAAAAATTCACGATTGTAGTAGCTAATATTGTTAAAACCACACAGCGAACAGATTTCACTTATCTTTTTGTCCGTTTCCGATAAAAAAAGACAGCTTTTCGTTATCCGGTATTTCTTTAAATAAGTAAAGGGAGTGTTTCCCGTAACCTGCTTAAATATCCTACAAAACTGCCCCTCACTCATATGTGCCTGCTCTGCCAAATCTCCTAAGGACAAATCCTCTGCAAAATGCGTATGCATAAACTGGATAACCCCTTCTAGTTGCATTTCTTTCCGGCTTTTCTTCGTTTCTCCCAATATCTTTGATATATGTTGTTCATATAAATGCTGCCAGATAACAAGAAGATAGCCACGAACTAACAGCTCTGGATTTTCCAGTTTCTCTGCTTGTGTAAATAAGCTCTTCAAGCAACCGATAACCTCTTTCCATTCCTCTCCTTGTAACAACAGCGTATAATCAACTCCGCTTTGAACCAAAGCATGCACGTACGTCTGTATATCCCGTTGTCCCATATTCGCAGTTAAGAATTCCGGTGCAAAACATATCGCCCGAAATATTCCATGTTCCGACTGTTCTATTGCTGTATGCAGCATATTTTGTGGTACAAAAATAGCCTCCCCTGCCTTCATGGAATAGAGCTTCTCTTCTATTTTAAACGTAAAGCTACCTTCCTCCAGATATAAAAGCTCCATCTCCGGATGCAAGTGCAGATATAGCGCTACCGAACATGAATTGTCAAAATAACTCTTATGTATGGAATATGGACTGTTTCTTGTTATATGCTTGAATACCTCAAGATATTGGTTACGGTCTTGGTTGTTCATTTTTTCACCCCACTTATCAAAATAGTATCACATTTTATTAAAATAGTGAAAGAATTTTGCACTTTTTTGAGATATTCTACAAATATACAACAGTTAAAGGAGGCATTTCATATGAGATTTTTTGAAGAAGCAAATGGCAGTCTTCTGTTTCGCGAAAATGGTGAAACCGTTATGATTACACCTTGGGGTGAAAACAGTTTACGTGTCCGTTCCACCATTCTAAGTGATATTGAAGACGGCAGTGTTGCCCTATTAGAACCAACAAAAGCAACCGCTTCCATACATATTGAAGATATGCAAGCGACCATTGAAAATGGCAAAATAAGAGCAGAGCTTATGGTACAACCATGGGGAAAGAACCTGCAAATCACTTTCAAAAACCAACGTGACGAGGTTCTCTTACAGGAGATTCCAAATGGTGGTGCACTTTGCTTAAAGGCAAGACACTTTAAGCCATTACAAGGCAATACCTTCCGCTTAAAGGCAAGCTTTAACTCAAATCCGGCAGAAAAAATATACGGTATGGGACAATATCAGCAGGAAACCTTTAACCTCAAGGGATGTAATCTGGAGCTTGCACATCGTAATTCTCAGGCAAGTATTCCTTTTTATATCTCAAGTCTTGGTTATGGCTTCCTATGGCATAATGCTGCGATTGGCGAGGTACATTTTGGCTCCAACACCACACAGTGGATTGCTGAATCCACCAAACAGCTTGACTACTGGATTACAGCCGGTGATACTCCTGCTGAAATCGAAGAAGCCTATGCAGCAGTTACCGGAACTGCTCCGATGATGCCAGAATATGGTCTTGGCTTCTGGCAGTGCAAGCTCCGTTATTATAATCAGGAGCAGGCATTAGAGATTGCAAGAGAATATAAAAATAGAAACATTCCTGTTGATGTTTTTGTTATCGACTATTATCACTGGCCTCGTTGTGGTGACTGGCGCTTTGATGAAGAGTATTTCCCAGATCCAAAGGCTATGGTTGATGAGCTTCATGAACTCGGCATGGAGACCATGGTTTCTATCTGGCCTCAGGTTGACTGGAGAAGTGAAAACTATGAAGAAATGAAGCAGAAGGGATTATTAGTAAAAATCAATTCCGGTATTGATGTCCAGATGAACTTCCATGGTAATAATGTCTTTATGGATGCCACCAATCCAAGAACTCGTGAATATGTATGGGAAAAATGTAAGCAGAACTATGCAGACCTTGGCATTAACACTTTCTGGCTTGATGAAGCGGAGCCTGAATTTACCACCTATGATTTTGATAACTACCGCTATCATGCCGGACCTGTAGCAGAAGTCGGTAATATCTACCCTAGAGAATATGCCCGTCTTTTCTATGAAGGTCAGCAGTCAAACGGACAAAAAGATATCGTAAATCTTATCCGTTGTGCATGGGTAGGAAGTCAGCGCTATGGTGCTCTTGTATGGTCTGGTGATATCATGTCCACCTATGAAGACTTCCGTAAACAGATTTGTGCCGGAATTCATATGGGTATCTGCGGTATTCCATGGTGGACCACTGACATCGGCGGCTTCCATGGTGGTGTGACCGAAGACCCTGACTTTAGAGAATTACTGGTACGCTGGTTCCAATTCGGTACCTTCTGTCCTGTTATGCGTCTTCATGGCTGCCGTCAGCCTGGTCAGACTATCATCAATAAGGCTGGTGAGGTTCGTGAATGGACTGGTGCAGACAACGAGGTTTGGAGCTTCGGCGAAGAAGCATACCCAATCCTTGTGAAATTCATCAACATTCGTGAAAAAACGCGTGATTACACAAGAAGTCTTATGGAAGAAACCCATAAAAAAGGCTCTCCTATTATGAGAGCACTCTTCTATGAATTCCCACAGGACAAAAACTGCTGGGATATAAAGGATTCTTACATGTTCGGTTCTGACATCCTTGTTGCTCCAATTTGTCATGAGCATATGACGAGCCGTAGCGTATATCTGCCTGATGGAGCGTATTGGATTCATGCCGGAAACGGTAAGCGTTATGAAGGCGGAAAGACCTATGAGGTGGAAGCACCTCTTGACACACTGCCTGTCTTCTTGCGTAATGGCAAACAGGAGTATTTAATTGGAGAGATATAAATAGTATTGTAAAGTGCTTTCTCCATAAAAATAGTGCATGCTAGCGCATGCACTTTGGCAAGAATTTCTTACGAAATTCTTGTCTAACGCTTACTACATTTCGAGCACTTTCCTAACGAATAAGAAAATCAGGCATATGAAAAACTTCATATGCCTGACTATATAGTGTTAGAGAAAGTGTCATTCTTATAATATAATATAATCAACCAAGCCAATATCTTCCAACATTCACTGGAGATTAATATTCTACAGTGTTACATTAACAGAATCTGCCCCAAAATGCAACTAGTAAAATGAAAAATCACTCTCACAACTAGCCTATAGTTACTGCTCACTCCGTTCCAGTAACATGCAAAAATCCATCCTAAATTTGCTTTGCAAATGGGTTTTTGCTTAATCAAACTACACTTTCTTACGCACTTAGCAGTAAATGCTAAGCACTGTGTGAACCGTACGAACCTATACTATATACCTTCACACCGTGAGCTGGTACAACTGCGGTAATTCTGCCATCTATGGTCTTTGTCTCTGTCTTATCCCAGATTTCATGTAATGTATAAGCAGTCTGTTCGTCCAGCTCCTCTTCTAATTCCTCTAATGTAATGGAAATCGTATCATCTGCATCACTCAGATTGAATAAGGCTACATGAAGTTCACCAGTTTTACTGTTCTTATTCTTCCATACAGCCACCTTGTCGTTTCTAACAAGCTGTATTCCATGACAGTTCTCATCAAGTAACGCAAGTAATTCCTTATTCGTCAAAAGTGATAGTGTCCAGTCATCCATCTTCGTAAGCTCTGCTCCTACCATCAATGGAGAACGGAACATACACCACAATGTCATCATGGTTCTCTGTTCTTCCTTACTAAATCTACAATCCCACTCACCATGACCAAAGCCTCCACCAAGCTTACCAAGTGGGAGCATATCACAGTCAGGGAAGCAGCCTTCTCCTACATGATCCTGCCACATCTCACAACGCCAGAACATGTTCTTGAGTAAGTCCCATGTGTCCCAAAAATCATCGGTAATACGCCACATATTGGCATATTTGCAGTATTGCCATGCTCTGTCAATATGAGCCGGTCCCGGTGAAAGACTTAATACAATCGGTCTGCCACACTTCATAATCGCCTTATGAAGCATTTCTGTTTCATGCCAACCCGAGAAATTATCTCCACGATACAGCCAGCTGTCACAGATATCATCACACTTAATAAAATCAACACCCCAGTTCGCATACATTTGAATGATCGAATCATAATATGCCTGACCTGCTTCCATATCACGAACCCCATACATATCCGGGTTCCATCCACAAATAGATGACGGATCTGCAATCACATCTGCGGTTACATCCGTACCTAGAATTGGACAATGCTTCTCTGCTGCCTTTCTTGGA
Source organism: Lachnospiraceae bacterium (assembly GCA_017440575.1). Classification (GTDB taxonomy): domain Bacteria; phylum Bacillota; class Clostridia; order Lachnospirales; family Lachnospiraceae; genus COE1. The sequence goes on from JAFSGY010000061.1 coordinate 25,988, forward strand.
ATACCTCTCATGATATGAATACCAAACTTCAAACCAAGGTTATGTACATATTCCGCCAGTGCCGTGAATCCTGTTCCATCTGCTGAGGATGGAAAACGGCTTGGACTTGGCTGGAATCTTCCCCATTCATCCATCTGGTCATCACCAAAAGGAATGTATTGATATTTATCTCTCTGTGTTCCTGCATCGTTTGAATACCATTCAATATCCACAACGACATATTCCCATCCGTACTCTTTTAAGTTCTTTGCCATATAGTCAGCATTTGCCTTTACCTGTTCCTCGGTAACGGTTGTATCATAGTAATCATAGCTGTTCCAGCCCATCGGCGGTGTGATGGCGAATTTATTCTTATGCATTGCTTTTCCCTCCTAATATCCCTTTATTGTTTAGTCCTTTTTTGATTTTCTATTTTCTTTCTATCATTTATTGTAGTATGATATATAGGAATAAACAAGAATATTTCTTTGATACGGAGGGTAATTATTTGATATCGTACCATTTTGGAAATTATGGATTTATCAAGCAGGAAAAAATGAAACAACTCCCCATTACGTTGTATGATATGGGAATTGAACACCGATGTATGGAATCCTATTCTTTTGATAACACAAACCGTCCAGCCTATGATGGCTATCTTTTACAATATACCTTTCAAGGTTATGGCATTTTTGAAGCAGATGGTAATCCTATTCTCATGAAACAGGGCATGGGCTTTTTCTGCAAAATACCGGAAAATAGCAAATACTATCTTCCCAATTCCCATTATCCTGTCGAATATCAGACAAAGGGCTGGGACTTTTTCTATATTCACTTCGATGGCTCCGCTGCTGATGCATTTTATGAAGCCGTCAAGGAAATTAGTGGTTCTGTCTTTTCTTTGGAACCTACCGCGCCACCTATCAGATTGTTTCTGCGTCTCTTTGAGACCTGTGAGCGCTATGGCACTTTAGACCTGTATGAGGGAAGTGAATTCTTATATCGCTTTTTATCTAGACTTCTTCGGGAATTAGAAGCTCCTTCACTTGACGAAACAGGACTTGTTCATCAAGCCCGAACTTATATCCGTGAGCACTTCCGTACATTGGAAAGCCTTCGTGAAGTCGCTGATTTTTGTCAGGTCTCACACGAACACCTCACCCGTCGTTTTAAAAAAGAAACAGGGCAGTCTCCTCTTCAATATCTTACGAAATTGAGAATCGAACATGCCCTGTTCCTATTATTAAATACAACGGATTCTATCGAAACCATTGCTATATCCTGTGGTTTTCAAAATGGCAACTACTTTGCCAAGGTATTCCGCAAGTTTTTACAATGCTCACCGGAAGAATATAGGCGTAGAAATACCGGACAGTCATCCTAGATTCTAACCCATACACTCATTTCACCCTCGCCACGGTTATTCCATGCATAATATGGTATGAAGGTTAGCTCTGTCTGTGTTTCCTTTATAGGCTTATACTCTACGTATAGGCTTTCCTGAGCTACTGAGCTTTCTTCCTGTCTAAGTCCCGGAACCTTTAATACTGCCATGGAGTGACCAAGCTCCTCGGTCATTTCTACGGAAACATTCCACTTATCACCAGTCTTAATACGACTCTTATCCACCATGCAAAGGTGCAAATTCTTGCCGTTATCAGCCTCCTCCATACAGAAGGTAATCGGTCCTCTGGTAAAAGCAACCTTACCAATATCTTCACGTACTCTGGTATCAGAGGAAAGCATATGTACCTCCATAGGGAAATCTAAGTCGATACTGTCGCCATCCTTCCATGAACCTGTCAGATATACATAGCCATCCTGTATTTTCTGCTCAACATCAGCACTACAAACAACCTGATATGTATTCTTATTGCACCATCCCGGAATTCTGAATGCTAAGGTACATGCTACTTCATCATCTGCATGAAGCTCTACCTTTACCTTTCCATCCCATGGCATTTTCGTATCAAGCTTGATATGAAGCTCCTTTTCTCCAACCTTCTTTGTCAAAACACTTCCCATATATAAATGAGTCCATAAGGTATCTTCCTTTTCGGTATACGCGTAACTTGCAATAGAGCTGACAATTCTTGCAATATTTGGTGGGCAGCATGCACAGCCAAACCACTTCTGTCTGACAGCCTTTACATGGAACTTCCTATGATCCTTATGACATGCCTCTGGCAGTACTTCCAATGGATTTACATAGAAGAAGCTCTTTCCGTCAAGTGCCATACCACTTAATACGGTATTATAAAGCGCCTGCTCCATCACATCTGCATACTTGCTGTCAGCCTTAATCTCTAACATTCTGCGAGCAAAGAACGCAAGTCCGATTGCCGCACAGGTCTCTGAATATGCCGTATCATTTGGCAAATCAAACGGGAATGAGAAAGATTCACCTATGTGAGTGCCACCTATGCCACCAGTCACGTAAAGCTTTTCTCTAACCATACTATTCCAAAGGCGCTCACAAGCTGCCAGCATTTCTTCATCCTGCGTCAGCTTTGCTACATCTGCCATACCTGAATACAAATATACCGCACGTACTGAATGTCCTACTGCTTCATCCTGCGCCTGAACCTTCTTGTGAGCCTGATAGTAGCAATAGCTCATTGGATCTGTATCCGTCTTAAAGGTTCTTCCTTCTGCCTCTGCTCTTCGGGCATCTTCCAATTCAAAATATTTTGGTAAGGTTCCTCTTTGTTCCAAAAAGAAACGGCTAAGCTGCAAATATTTTTCTTCGCCTGTTACCTGATATAAACGCACCAATGCCATTTCTGCGATTTCATGTCCCGGATAGCCCTTGCACTTTCCTTCCTCTGGTCCAAAATAATCTGCCACATAGTCTGCAAATCTGCATGCTGCCTTCAACAGCTTATCCTTGCCTGTTGCCTGATAATATGCAACCGCTCCCTCAGTTAAATGACCAAGGCAATATAACTCATGGTGATCCTTCAGATTCGTAAATGCCTTATCCATGCCATTAATAATATAATAGGTATCCAGATAACCATTATCCAGCTGAGCCGCACATACAATATCAATGGCTTCATCTGCTGTCTTTTCCAAGTCCGCATCAGGATGCTGTGTCAGTGAATAAGCCACTGCTTCAATCCACTTTGAAAAATCTGTATCCTGAAATACAAAACCGAAAAACTTATCGTCGTCAGGATGCGCCGGATCCTCAGGCAACGCCTCAAATCCACGGAAGGTGTAGGTCGGAGCCACATAAGAACTTCCCTTCTGTTGCTTCTCCTTCATCATTCTGCCTGCTACCTTAAAATTATGCATACAATAGCTTGGTGCCGCATCCTTTACTCTGTCATTTAACGCATCCCACTGATAAGGAATTACCTCCGTACGAACCAGTTCCTGCTCTCTATGCCAGAACTCATCTGTAACCTTAATGTCTTTTAAATCAATTGGACTGCTGAAATTATTCTTATCCATTTGCTTTACCCCCGTAAATCAATTCGTGTCATTTTTATATGTTTTATAAAAATATTGTATTCCATATCCCTCTTAAAGTAAATGCTTATAAGATTGATAATGTGTCATAAGGTTAGCATTATATTATTCTTCTCTTATTCGCTTCCTAAGTGGTAATATTTGTTCCGGTGACACAGACAATTCATCTACACCCATAGCAAGAAATTCTTTCGTAAGCGTCATATCCGCTGCTAGCTCTCCACAGATTCCAGCCCAGATTCCGGCCTTATGTGCATTCTCTACTACCATACGAATCATTTTTAATACGGCTGGGTGGTGTGCATCATAGAAGGCATCCAATCTCGAATTCTGCCTGTCTATCGCCAGTGTATATTGTGTCAGGTCATTTGTTCCAATGCTAAAAAAATCCACTTCCTTTGCCAATTCATCACTTATCATGACTGCTGCCGGAGTCTCAATCATAATTCCTTGCATAATATCGTTATAAGCAATCTTCTGGCTATGTAACTCATCCTTTACTTCTTCTACAATCCCCTTAATCTGTCTTACTTCTTCTGCCGACGTAATCATTGGATACATAATCGCAATATTTCCATAGACGCTTGCTCGCAAAATAGCTCTAAGCTGAGTCTTAAATATGTCAGGCTGTGTCAGGCAGATTCGTATTGCACGATAACCAAGAGCCGGATTTTCTTCTGATTCCAGATTAAAATAATCTATCTTTTTATCCGTTCCTATATCAAGTGTTCGTATGATAACCCTTTTCCCAGCCATCGTTTCTGCCACCGTTTTATAAGCACAGAATTGTTCTTCTTCTGTCGGATGACTCTTACTTTCCATAAATAAAAACTCACTTCGAAACAATCCAATACCCTGAGCATCATTTTTTAAAACAAGTGGTAAGTCTTTTGGATTACCTATATTTGCATACAGCATAACCTTCCTGCCATCCGGTGTAATATCTTTTTTTCCCTTCAAATCAAGCAGTTGCCTTGCCTTTTCTTCTACCTCAGCCTTTTTCTCCTGCATTCTCTGCACCGTTTCTGCATCAGGATCTAAATATAGAATCCCCTCCATACCATCAACTATCGCCGTCATTCCGTCCAGCTCTTCCGTAAGCTTTATTTGCGTATTGACCAAAGCTGGTATTCCCATTGTCCTAGCAAGAATTGCTGTATGAGAATTTACAGAACCTTGTACCGTCACAAATGCAAGAATCTCATCCTTATCAAACTGTACGGTTTCTGACGGTGCAAGGTCATCTGCTAATAGGATAACCGGCTCCTTCACTTCGAACGGCACAGTCGATTGCCCAGTAAGAATAGATAATAATCTCTCAGAAATATCCCTTATATCTGCTACCCTGCCACGCATATAATCATCTTTCATAGATGCAAACATATTTGCGAAATAATCTGCAGTTTCATGAATCGCATATTCTACATTCACCCTCTGTGAGGTAATGATATGCTTCACAGAGTCACTATAATCCACATCCTCCAGCATCATCTGATGTATTTCAAAAATAGCTGCATCCGCTTCTCCAACTTCCTTTAACGCCTTATTATGAAGCTGTTTTAGCTGTTCCTTCGCAACCTCTACCACATTACCATAGCGTTCCAGTTCTCTCGCAACATCATGAATTGCCATACGTTTAATCTCTTTTTCTTTTTTTGAATAAACACGTATTTTCCCCATTGCAATACTATGAAAAATGCTCTTCCCATGACATATCTGCATAGTAGATACCTCCTCATTTCTGCCATGTCGCCTGATATACTGCATCTACTTCCTCTTTGGTTGCAAGCTTCTCTGAAAAAGCGCTTGCACTTCCCGTAGCAAGCCCCATTCGAAATGCTTCCTCATAATTGTCGTTTTTAAGCCATCCTGCTAAAAAACCTGCAACCATGGAATCTCCTGCACCAACTGCATTTATAACCTCACCTTTTGGAGCTTCGCTCATATGAACCTTGCCATTTTCATCAACCAGAACAGCACCTAATCCTCCCATAGATACCAATACATTCTGCGCTCCCTTCTCCTGAAGCTGCTTTGCATATGGTATGACCTCTTCTCTCGTTTTTAACGCCACACCAAAGATTTCTCCTAACTCATGATGATTCGGCTTAATTAAGAAAGGATGGTATTTTAACACATTCATCAACAAGTCCTTGGTCGCATCCACCACTACCCGAATTCCTTTCTGCTCTACCCTTGCCATGATATCCATGTAAATCGAATCCGGCATAGAACTCGGAATACTTCCGGCAAGCACTAAAAAATCATCCTTTTGCAAGGTTTCGATTCTTGTCATCAGCTCCTCTATTCTTTCACTGGAAATCTCAGGTCCCATACCATTTATTTCCATACCATCTATATTTCGTAGCTTTACATTAATTCTGGAAATGCCTTGTTCCAATTTGAGGAATTCTGCCTTGACTCCTTCCTGTTCCATTCGTCTCTGAATCTCATCACCTACAAAGCCTGCAAGAAAGCCTAATGCCGTATTGTCAATTCCTAGATTTTTCAATACCAGGGATACATTTATTCCTTTTCCTCCCGGAAGCATTTGTTCATAAGAGGTTCTGTTTGTTGCTCCCATTTTTAAGTCGTTCACTTCCACGATATAATCTAAGGATGGATTAAAGGTCACAGTATATATCATATATTTTTACTTCCTTTCCGTATATATTGTATTTTTCTATATGTTCAATTATATTCCTACTACTAATTCTTATTTTTTCATTGTATAGTTACATTCTACCATATTTAATTACATTCGTCAGAAAATACTTTGTTCTCTTTCTATATGCAAAGGGACATATTTGCACATTATTCCGTTCTATTTATATTGAATGATTTTTTATTGCATTGTAAGATAAATATAGACATGAACAGAAATTGTATTATCAGAAAGGATGGTTTTGACTTATGGAGAGATTTTTTATTGCAGACAAAGACAGATATAGTAAAATGACATACAACCGTTGTGGTAACAGTGGTCTTAAGCTCCCTGCCGTTTCCCTTGGATTATGGCACAATTTTGGAAGCAATGGGAACTATGACAACATGCTTGATATGTGTTTTACCGCCTTCGACCAGGGTATTACCCACTTTGACCTTGCTAATAATTATGGTCCGATTCCTGGTTCAGCAGAGGAAAATTTCGGACGCATTTTAAAAGATGGACTAGGTAAATACCGTGATGAGCTTGTTATTTCTACCAAAGCCGGTTACGATATGTGGGAGGGTCCTTACGGCAACTGGGGTTCTAAAAAATATCTTGTTGCCAGCTTAGACCAAAGCCTACAACGCATGGGACTTGATTATGTAGATATTTTCTATCATCACAGACCTGATCCTGAAACTCCCTTAGAAGAAACTATGCTCGCCCTGGACTCTATTGTAAAAAGCGGAAAAGCTCTTTACGTTGGTATCTCTAACTATAATAAGGCTCAGACTCAAGCTGCTATAGAAATTCTCCGTGATTTGAAAACACCATTTATCATCAACCAGAGAAAATACTCTATGTTTGAGCGTAACATCGAAGAAGATGGTTTAAAATCCTATGCTGCCGAAAATGGCATCGGTATTATTGCCTTTTGTCCTTTGGCACAGGGACTTCTGACGAACAAATATCTTCATGGAATCCCAGAGGATAGCCGTATCCGTACCGATGGTCGTTTCTTAAAGGAAGATGCTCTGTCATCCGAGCGCCTCTCCCAGATTCAGGCATTAAATCAGATAGCAGAGAACCGCGGACAGACCTTAGCACAAATGGCTCTTTCATGGGTGCTGCGTGATGGAGAAGTTACTTCCGTATTAATCGGTGCTTCCAGAGCATCACAAATCTTTGAAAATACAAAAATTACAGATGCAAAGCCGTTCACCACTGATGAATTAGAGGCGATTGAAGCGATATTGAAATGATGCGAAAGGTCTGATATATGATTCTGTCATACATCAGACCTTCTTTTCTATACAGTACTTATCCATTCTTTGATCTATGGTCACCACCAAAATCCGGATCTGTTACAAGATAATATTTGTACCAATATACATTATCTCCTCTATCCGGCAAAGGATCATCCCATGTCACATCAATATAATACCAATTTCCATCTATTTTTACCCTATTCCAAGCATGTCCTATCCACAAACCATTACCATTATTGGCTGTTCCCGTAACCATCTCACATTCTATTCCCAAAACATACATAAAGTAAGAAAAGGCTTCCGCATATCCCTGACAAACAGCTTTTCCATGCAAAACTGCTCCTTCCATTCCATAAGAATAATCTGGAATTGCTCTTAATACATAATTCTCATAATCATAAGCAACATTTTTAACCAGCCAGTCATGAATTGCCTTAATTTTTTCCAAATCAGAGCTGTAGCCTGCCGTTATATTATCAGCTAATATATAAATCTGAAGCTTTGCATTGGTTTCTTCATTGATAGCGTATCCTTTCCTGCCTTCCTCGACACCAATCATTCGATAATGCTGATATAATGCCACCTTATCCAACCCAAATGCCACCATAAGGTCTGGATAGTCATTCGCATATCTGGCATAATCAAAATTTGTTTCATTCAACAAATATTCTTCTGCTGCTCTTCCATTCCAGCCTGCAGCCTTTCCAATATTCTGGTAAAAACTCCATATAGCATCTTCATCATTTGTGTCTATTACTGTTGTCAGATTGGGATACTTCTTCAGATACCACTCATAATCAAAGTTTTCCTTAGTTATGAAATCCTTTGCATTTATCTGAACAGAAAAAGCAAGGCTTAATACCAATGCTGTTACTGCACACTTCCACAATTTCTTCATACTCATTCGTCCTTCCAAAGCTATCATTATCTTATATGCAGATTATATCCATTTCGCTTTATTTATACCTAAAAATTTTATCAGCTTTCTACACTATTTTCAATGTATATACAAGTACAAATCCATTCCAAAAAGAAAAGTGCCCGGGAGACCCGAACACTTTTCTAATATAAATTATTCTTGAATTAAAATCATGATTTCTGCCATTTCATTGGTTGTCAATGCAACATTACCAATTTCATTAACAGTTGCAATATTTCTTAATTCGTATAATCCTGTTAAAAGATTCTTAGCAAAGATGTATGCTGTTTTTCCTGCACTCTCTGCACCAACCTGCATATGAATACCAATACTATAAGAAAGTGTAGTTTCTTTAACTGGTACAATATGCTTTGTAGTAAATCCTTCAGCGAAGTCCTTAACCTCTTCCATATGGGAAGAAAGCTCTACCTCTTCTGCCCCTGCTCCAAGTTCTGCTGTATTAACAGTAAATCCGATACCATTTCCAAGATGTGCTGCTACATACACATTCTGTCCATAATACTTCTGCAATAATTCAACTTTAAGCTTTCCTGTTGACTGAACAGATTCTGTTACATCAGCCATCGGAAGACCTTCCATTACTACCGGCTTTGCCAATGGAACATTCTCATCTCCAATAATTACTGGATTCTGAACTACTATTGTATTTGGAGTATCAACATTTCCTGAATCATTTGTATTTGAATCAGATGTACTTCCTGCATTATTTGACTGATTGTCATCCTTATTATCTTCACTTGGCTTGTCTGTATCTTCTGGCTTTGTTACAACATCGCCACCAGTTGTGTTGTCACCACCAGTTGTGTTGTCACCACCAGTTGTGTTGTCATCATCGTCAGCATCTGCTAACTTCACAAGTCTTACAACGATAGCATCTAATCTAGAAGTAGCACCTGCTGTGAATTCACATGTCAGCTGTCCATCTACTACAGTAACCTCTACTGTCTTAATAGCATAAGTACCTACTGCATTACTAACATTTCCGGAAACACCTTCGATTGTACATTTTACTGTGCTCTTGTAAACAGAACCACCTACAACTTCTACCTGATAAGTACCATTTGGAACATCAACTGCAAATGTCTGTCCATCCGGAATAGCAAAGTCACAGTATACGTTCTTTGGAAGTGTTCCTGCATATGTATACTCTTCCTGACGACCCTGAATGCTTGCTGTTGCATCTAAGAAGCCATAACCCTTTTCTGCAGTATATTCAACACCAAGTTCAGCCATTGTCTTAGTACCGCCCTTAGGATTTACTGTAACAGTTGTATAACCATCTGCTGCTGTTCCTGACTTAATACCAAAGTCAAATGCACCGATTACCTTGTATGCTACACTAATCTGTCCTTCTACGGTTCCGTTATATCCATCAACAGTACCTGTAATTGTGTATGTACCAACTGTATTTACATCAATTGCTGCTACAGAATCTGCATTCCATGTTACAACAGAGTTACCTGTAGTGTTGCTTGCATAGGTTGCAACTGCCATCTGTGGAAGTGCTGCTGCAAGCTCCTCTGTCTGATATGCAACTTCTCCATATACGGTTGCAACACTTGTAATATAATCATCTACTACATTTATTACGATAGAAACAGTATCTTCTGAACCTTCTACCTGACCTACTACGGTGTAAGAACCGATTGTATTGATATCAAGATTCTCTGTATTCCATGCTACATTGATTTCCTTTGTTGTTGTATTAGTATACTCAACCTTAACGGTTGTAGGTAATGTTACCTCTACTCCAACGATAGACTTAATCTCATCAAACTGAGCATATCCGATTACTTCGTTTGCAATTACGGTAACTTTAAGTTCAATCTTCTGCTCATATCCCTTGATTGTTCCATATACTGTATATTCACCAACAGTATTGATATCAAGACCTGCTACGTCCCATGTAATATCAGCTTCAACTTCAGCACCAGCTTCTGTTGTTACTGTGATTGTTGCAGGAAGCATGTCTGCTACTGTCTTACCATCTGCAATTGGTGTACCCTCTACAAGAGTTACATCCTCTAATGTTCCGATAGAAGCAATTGCTACTGCTGTCTCTACATCAAGTGCTCTTGACATATGAGATGTCTTGTTATCTACAATTGCAGCAATCTTGTAAGAATATGCTGTTCCAGCTTCTACCTTGGTATCTGTGTAAACATAACCATTTGTGTTGCTGCTCTCTGTATCAACTGTTGTATCCTGAGTATTATCAACTACCGGCTCTGCTGCCTTAGTCTGAATAATTTCAATACCTGTAAAGTAAAGTCCCTTGTAGCCGCTCTTGCTACATGTATTAACAATATTCATAACACCATCTGTTACTTCTACTGTCTTTGTTTCACATGTGCTCTGCTTATCTGTTGCTCCACGTCTTACATCTGTGAAAGCTACATCTTCTGCTGTTACCTGATTATATACATGGCCTGAACCATTTGCAATATAATAGGTTACTTCATATGTTCCATTTGGAACCTTTACGTCAAATCCAACAGGTCCTGCTGCCCATGTTAATACACAATCATTATATACATCTGCAAAATCTGCATCTTCGCTGATTGAGTATGCTTTATTCGCATTATCAGTTACATCTGTAAATCCATATCCTACTTCATCACTATACACTGCATCTGCAAGTACCTGTATCCAACCTTCTTTTACATTAACTGCACCAAAGTCAAAACGGAACTCTGCCATGGTTGGTTCCACTGGAGTTGTTGTTGTATCATCCTGCTTGCTATCACCTGCTTCCTTCTCTGCTAACCATGCATCGTAGGTTACGTCCTTGATTTCAATACCTGTGAAGTAAAGTCCATTGTAATTTGCCTTACTTCCAGTATTCACAATATTCATAACACCATCGGTCACTTCTACTGTCTTTGTCTCACAAGTAGCTTCCTTTGCAGAACCTCCACGTCTTACATCTGTGTATTCTACACCTTCCACTGTTACCTTATTGTATACATGACCTGAACCATTATAAATATAATAGGTTACATTATATGTTCCGTTAGGTACAACTACATCAAAGCCTGTTGCCTCTGTTGTCCATGCTAATACTGCATCATTATAAACATCTGCATAATCACCTGTAATAGCATCTGCATATGATTTGTTTGCATTTGTAGATACATCAGTAAATCCATAACCTAACTCTGTTGAGAATTCTGTTGTTGCATCTACAGCTGTCCACCCCTCCTGTGTTGCCACTGCACCGAAGTCAAACTTCAAATATACAGGGTCAGGAGTTACTGTTGTTGTATTATCTGCTGCTGTATTATCGCTTGAAGAAGCATTTCCCTTCTTAAGCTCTGAAAGTTCTAAGCTATCGATAAGCTCATACTTACCGTCTGCTCCTGCTCTGTAAATCTCATAGCCTTCTACAGCATGACCATACTTACCGTCATTTGCTTCTGTGAAGTTGATTTCTACAGAATTCTGTGTAACCTTGCCTTCACTAAGCTCGGCTGTTACAAGACCTTCTGATAATAAGTAGCTTAAGTTTGCAGGCTGGTTGTAACCAACGTTCTGCCATGCAACACCTTCTCTATAAGCAAGATTCTCAAGCAGACATGGAACTACATAGTCTGTCTGAATGGTTGTTGCGTAAATTCTTACATTATTCTTGTTTGATGCGCAACGTGCAATGATTTCCTCACGCCAGTCACCGATAATATCTGCAACAAGTCCAAGGTTACCCTTTGTACCGTTGATAGAGTAAATCTCTGTAGAGTACAGAAGCTTATCCTGTGTCTCTTTTTCATAATTCCACTTAGAAAGTACTACACCTGTTGGCTTATATGCTCCGGAATCGAAAGTATGATCCTGAATTTCACTTAATAAATCTCCATCCCAGAAAATAGATGCATTGGATGCAGGTGTTACACTTGATAATTTAACAAGATTCTCATCGCCTAACTTAGACCATGTAGAATACACTTCTCCTTTTGTGGAATCCCAAGCTGGTTCATCATTACTTTCATAGGTTGGGCTGGCAATTGACCAGAACTCAGCACCTTCTGCTGTTGGATCGATATCTGCACCAACACCACGTCCTGTATCCTTACCGGTATAATAACCCATAAGAACTTCACCTGTTTCAGCATCATGGATTTCTACATGATATGCTGCATTATCATGCTCATGCACTGCCATAATTTCAAGACCATCATTCCATGATACCCAGTCAGATACGTGCATTGCATCACCATGTCCAAGACCTGTAGAATACTTTACAGTACCGTCATGATCAACTACAAGTGCACCATAGATAATTTCGTCTTTTCCGTCGTTGTCAATGTCATTGACACTTAAGCCATGGTTACCCTGTGCTTCATACTGTGTTCCTGCCTCATTGGTATCAAATGCCCAATATTCAGCAATGGTATCACCAACGTTATCTCCGTTAGTAACTTTCAGATAATATGCTGTTAAGCATGTCCTTGTATAATATCCTCTTGCAAATACTGCATAAGGAGTCTGTCCGTCTAAATATGCTGTTGCAGATAAGAATCTGTCAACACGGTTACCGTATGCATCACCCCATGCACCTACGGAGCCTCTCTCTGGTGTATAATCTGCGGTATTCACGATGCTTCCGTCATCACCGTTGAAAATAGTGAAGTATTCCGGACCATCTAATACATAACCGCTTCCATTACGATAATCATTTGTTGAACTTACCGTTTCAACCGGCAATGCAGATGCAGAGCATGCTCCTACATGACCTAATTCTTCTAACCCTGCTGCTGTACCATCTGTACTCTTATATACTGTTGTACCATCAGCTGTCTTAACTGCGATTTCAGCCTTGCCATCACAGTCATAATCCCATACCTGGAACTGTGTATAGTGTGCACCGGAACGGATATTTACACCCATGTCAATTCTCCACATAAGAGAAACTTCACCGGTTGCAAAGTTTACATCATATCCATCAAGGAAGGTCTTTCCTGTATAACCGCTTCCAGAGTTATCCTTTGCATTAGAAGGATACCACTTAACGATTAATTCTAAATCACCGTCGCCATTTAAGTCACCTACTGACATGTCGTTTGCTTCGTACGAGCAGGTTGTTCCATCCGGCATAGTTGCATCATCCGGACAATACAGGCTTAATTCAAGATACTGATTTTCCCAGCACTTTGTATCTACGGCTTTTACTCCGAGTGCACTATCATTGCTTCCTACTACCTTAAAGGTATCAGAAGATTTACCACCTTCATATACCATATTGGTTACAGAAACGTTATCTGCAATAATTTCACCATTACAATATACATCAAAAGTTGTTGTTACTTCATTCTTGCTGTTTACATCAGCTTCAAATGCTCTCCAGCTTAAATAAACACCCTTTTCAAGAGCATTTCCGTTCTTGTCGGTTGCTGAGATAAGAGTCTCTGCACCATCATTTCCTGCAAGGTTAATAGCTACAAGCGCTCTATCTGTATACTTCTCTCTTCCACCTGTTACAAGCTTACCTACAACTGGTGTTTCACAAGCTTCAGACTGCTCTCCTGCTCCACCTGCATTCAATGCAGCTACCTTATAGTAATAAGAAATATTTGTAGCAATTTCAGGGTCTTCATCGGTAAAGCTTGTTGTTGCAGACTCGCCTACCTTTACAAATCCCTTAAATCCCTTATCATCCTCAGCCTTATCAGAACGATAGATTAAATACTTAATGACTTCATATTTTTCATCTGTACCATCTTTATTTACATCTGCTGTAACAGCCTCTACTGCATCCCATTCTAATGTAATGGTATGCTGCAATTCTGTTTCTTTTTCTGTTGGGTCTGTACACTTAACATTTTCTGGTGCAGCTGGCTTTGGAACTCCTGCAAGCACTGCCTCAACAGTAATTGTCTCACTAGGAGCTGATTCTGTTTCATCTGCCATATAGCAGGTCATGTAATACTCATATACCTGTCCAAGGTCAACAGACATTGCCTTACAAGCTAAATCATCCTCTTCATAATCTTCTTTGGTGAAGCTTTTTACTACACTAAATTCTTCGTCTGTTTCACCCTTCTGATATACGTTATATCCTGCTGCTCCATCTACCGGATTGAATCCAAGTAAGAATGTAAACTTACTTCCATCCTCTGATACTGAAGCTTCTGTTGCAGTTAAGCCACTTGGAGATACCAACAACTCTGTAATTGTCATACCATTGATATACTGGTTCGTACCACCAACCACGAGATTAAGCTGTCCGTCTGTTACACGAACCGTATTTGTTGTACTTCCTAATGACTGCTTACATGAAATAGAACCAAGAGAATTGCCCTCTGCTGTGTAAGCTGGCTTAATGGTACTTGTTCCTGGTAATAAGTCACATGCATATACCGTAACTTCATAATCACCATTTGGAATATTAACAGCGAATTCACCTGCTCCTAAGCAGAAATCATCTGCCATGTCAGAAGAATCATCATTTCCATTGCCTGAACGATGACGTCCATTACCTGGTGCTGTAATCCATCCATAGCCAAGTGTAGCATCAAACATCTGATTGTGATTTACACCAGTCCATCCCTCCATAGTAGGAGAATTGTTATAGTTAAAGTCAAATCTTAATCCTGCTGTCTTGGTTGTTACAACTACTTTTTCAGAGAGTTCTCCAACACCCTTTTCGTTGAAACCACCAATTGCGTATACATATGTAACACCTGCTTCGCAGGAACCATCTGTATACTTGCTTGTTGAAGTTACTGAATACTTTTCATCTGCATTGAATACAATGTCATCTGCACTCTGTCCCTCTGCAAGCACTGCTCTGTAAATATAATAAAGCTCTGCTTTTTCATCTGCATCCCATGCTAATCCAACCGAAGAAGCACCTGTTGAAGTTACTGCAAGGTCGTTAATCTTATTAGGAGTTGCATCTGGTACCTTATTTACAACATACTGCTTTAATGCATCTAAATGTCCAGTCTCATCAGCCATAACGCCCTGAGCTACACACTGAGCAAACTTATATGCTCCATAATACTGTAAATGAGTAGAGTCTGTTGCACCACCTGCATAAGCACCTTCCGGATAATCTCCGGCAGCAACATGGAGGAATAATGACTTAGCGCCTTCAATACCGAAGTTATTACATACTTCAACAGAACGCTTTGTTAAGTCTACTAACGCAATATTCTGATCCTTTGCTATAGAACGCATTACATCTCCGTATGCTTCAAAATTGCCTACGAAAGTATTCAGTGTTCCATCTGCATTGGTTGTATAGCTATATCTTGCAACCGGTGTAACAAGAACAGGAGTAGCACCTCTCTGCTTTGCACCGTTTACATAGAACATAATCCATTTCTGGAATTCAGAAGAAGCTACATATCTGTTTGGTCTTGCAGCTGTTGCATCGTTATGTCCCCACTGAATGAACAGATAATCCCCTGGCTTAACATCCTCTAAGATGTCATCGAGCTTTCCTTCTTCTACATAGGATTTGGAACTACGTCCACCGATTGCTCTGTTTTCTACGATAACATTCTCTGTCTCATATGTCTGTGACTGGCTGAAATTACAGTTATCACATTCATATTCCTTAATCTCTGTTCCAAAGAAATTAGCAAGTGTCTGTCCCCATCCTGTCTGTGGATAGTAATTCTTCTCATAGGTCTGAACGGTTGAGTCAGAAGCAATAAAGATGGTTGGCTTAGAACCATGTTCATTTGTTGCCTTTCTGATAACCTTTAAACCTGATACATATACAGTATTCGTAGAAGCACCAGAGATACTTGTAGCAGAACTCTTTCCTAAGAATTTAATGTTCATCTGTCCGTCTACTACGGAAGCTGTAACGGATACTGTCTTAGTCTCTCCTGCACCTACGGTAATATCTGTTTTTCTTGTAATATCTTCTACATCTACATAAGCTGTATAAGAGTTGTTTGTTGGATTCGCAAAAGTAATATCCAACTGATAGTCTGCATTATAAACATCAATATCAAAAGTAGATGTATTTTCATAGGTATAAACACCATAGCCTGTTGACTCTGTTTCTGTCCATACCTTACTGCTGATGCCAAGCATATCTGCGTTGTCGGCATTTACATTTGTTGCTAAACTCTTTGTTATATTAGCCACACGAGGGTAATATACATTATTTGACCAACCCTTGGCATCGGTATTATAGTCAACATCACTAAATCCATAGCCCGCATCCTCTGAATACAGAGTATCAAGATTTACGTCTGTTCCAAACGCAAAGTTGGCAATTACACTGTCAGAATTGAAATTGTCATAGCCATCTGAGCCCTGTGAAAGAGTCACACCATATGGTTCAAGATTAAGCAACATGAGTGCAAATTCATCTGTTGTTGTTTCCTCTTCGGTTGTTGTTGTCTCTTCTTCAGTCGTTGTTTCCTCTTCAGTTGTTGTTTCTTCCTCAGTGGTCGTCTCCTCTTCGGTCGCTACCTCTGTTGTTTGGCTAGTCTCTTCTTCTGAAGATTCTTCTACCGATGAAGACTCTGCCTCTGTTGAAGACTCTAGTACAGACGAAGATTCTGTTTCTGTTGAAGACTCTACTATGGATGAAGATTCTGTCTCTGATG
This sequence comes from Lachnospiraceae bacterium, assembly GCA_017440575.1. Classification (GTDB taxonomy): domain Bacteria; phylum Bacillota; class Clostridia; order Lachnospirales; family Lachnospiraceae; genus COE1. The sequence goes on from JAFSGY010000061.1 coordinate 42,866, forward strand.
GCTTATCCGTCTTCGGAGTCTCTTCATCCGTAATTGTTGTCTCAGAAGATGTTTCCTCTGAATCTGTTGATGAGGAAGTCGTTGTTGATGAACTCTCTACAACTGCCGGTTCCTCCTCTTTCTCCTGCGATGACTCACCATCTGAACCATTATCTTCCTGTGCAGGTGTTGCTGCTTCTTCCGAAGCTTCTGCTGTTTCAGATGTTTCCTGGGCTTCTTCTGCATAAACTACAGAACCTGCTGCCTGCAGATTTGTAGCAAGCATAGATGCGCTTAATGTAATCGCAAGCGCTTTTGCCAGACTTTTCCTTCTGATCATCTTAATTTTCCTCCCATAAATATATTAATTATCCTTCGCATCCCCTTATGATGCTATTTACAGAAGAATTCCCTTTCGTCTTACACTTTGACGAATCCCTTTACACTAGATGAGTTCATTATAAGAACAAAAAGTATATTTTTCTATGCAATCGAATATGTAAACTATGCAATTGTGACCATTTTTAAGCGTTTAATTCTTCATTTTTTGTCATATTTATATTTTCAGACTATTTAAAGCACCATATTTCTGTATATTTTGTGTGCATTTTGGTCGTATATGCAACCTTTTTGTATATGTTGTATAGTAAAACATACTAAACATATGTGTTCAACAACATATTAAAGTGTAAATTCGAAAACTATGTACACAGTACACAAAAAAGGTTATTACAGGGATAACTTCCTTGTAATAACCTTCTACTTTATCTTTATCTATTCTGTTTCTTTCTCCATAAATATAGTATATATGTAACAAAAAACATATTTACAACTAATACCACAATGCTTCCTTCCAGCTTACACTGTCCACCGGAAAAAATATCATTTCCCGTAAATGCAGTGATAAATAAATGCGGATAATCCTCAGCCAACGATACCCCATTCAAAACAAGTGCCCCTATTGCATTCCACATAAAATGCGCCATAATCGGAACCCATAGTGATTTTGTCCATTCCAAAAGCACTGTCATAAGCAGACTCATCGTCAAGACATTGAATACAGGAATGACACCTGCTTCAAAAGCCCCACCATGCAAGAATGTAAAAATTCCTGTTGTGACTAATGTTGCTATTATTATATTGCCTTTTTGCTTCAACATTTGGTACAAATAGCCACGAACCAATAATTCCTGCATGATGACATTCAATAGTGCGGAAGCAAACCATACTCCCAATAATGGAATGTCGTTACTCCCTTCAAAGCAAATTATCTGCACTCCATGCATAATGATCGTAGGAATTGCCAACCACACCATTCCACCAATACTTCCGATTATCATTCCCTTCATCCAATTGTCGGTTAGATAAAGACTTATCTTTCTTTTTTCTATTAACCAAAATATAACCGTATCAAGACTTATAACCAATAGCGGGATCAGCTCCGCAAACATTCTCCATATGGCAGGATTCTCTATATCAGGAACAGGTATTATACTGACTCCAATCAGCCATATCATGAAGAATAGAATTACTTTTAGAACAATCTCACATAATTTTTTCACTCTCATTTTTCTTTTTCCTTAAAATAGCTCCTATTCCAATTAACCCGATTCCTACTCCGACAGATATCATCATTATCATTAGCATAACATTTCCATTAATAACTGCGGTGGTATCCCATCTGGAGAAATCTGCATCCTTCATTCGAATATGTACATTCCCATCAACAATTCCATTCGTAATATCATTCACTACGGAAACAAAGGCTCCTATTATCATCGTTACGATCCCAGCCTTTGTCATAGGATGAGCATTCGAATATCTTATGCATAGAAATATTGCCCACGGAAGCACCGCACAAAACGTTGTAATCGGCAGTGCTATACTCCAATATCTTTCGCTTGTACTATGCAGACCACATACAACAATAATCCCATATAGCCACAATGTGTCCCATGTCATTACCAATAATCCTTTTTTATTCTCTAACAACTTTGGCAGCTTAATCTGATAAATCAGATATGGCATAAAGACTACTGATAATCCAAAAATGACCGGTATTGTTGCAAGGAAAAACCAATCACCTCTACAATATATACAAATCACCAATAAAAGTAATATCAAAGAGCCTGTAAATCCATTAATTATCCAAAATGTTCTTCTCTCATAAACAAGCAATGGCAAAACAGTTACCGATGCAAATACAAGCAATGAGGTTAACACAATAAAGAACCAATCTAACGCATGTCCTATTGCCAGATTGCAAATCAGGCATACGATAACCGGAATCATTAATACTCCTGCTGTCGCAAGTCCAATCGTTGTACTACGTCGTCTTTCCTTTCTTGCATGTGTATCTAAGATACCTTTCTTTTCCTTTGTCAGTGCTTCATCATATTCTGTGCTTTTTAGCTGCTGCATCATATTCCTGCAGTTGTCACATTCCTGCAAATGCTCTTCCACTGCTCTCTTACTACTATTACTGCAAACATTATCCTGATAAAGTGGAAGTAAATCCTGTATCAATTCACATTCATATCGAATCCTATTCTCATTCATTTTCTTTCATCCTTTCCTGAATTTTTAACCTTGCCCGGTGATATGTCACTCTGGCCCAGCTTTCTGTTTTTCCGAATATCTGCCCTATTTTTACAAAAGAAAGCTCACCAAAGATTCTAAGCTGAAACACTTCCTTATATGGCTCGTCCATATTATGTAAAATCTGGTGAATCCTTAATGTCATCTCCTCATCCTCAAGACACTTTTCCATATTACTATCGCTGACAATATCTTCTTCTAACGTCTGTGTACGATTAGATCTTCTTATTGCATCCAATGCTGTATTTTTTGCAATGGCGCATAACCAAGTAAATTCACTCGACTTCCCTTCATATGTTTTCTTCGTATTAAGAGCCTTGAAAAATACCTCCTGCGTAATTTCCTCTGCCTGATGTGAATTCTTAACTATTGTCATAACAAAAGAATATATCTCCATAAAATAGGTATTATATAACTTCTCATAGTCCAAAAATGCATTCACCTCCTCCTGCTTTCATAGATTAGACGTAGTAATCGGGGATTTGTTACAAATTATTTTCATTTTTTCTAAATTCAGGTTTAGTGGAGAGTGTGTGCCGCCCAAGCCAGCCACTATGCTGCTCATATCGGGACGCTTATTTAGTATTTTCTAAATGGAGCGTTCGGCATCTTTGATTAGTCTTGTCCTGCGCAAACTCGCCCTGCTAACGCAGTGCTCAAACAAGACTCCGGACAAGACTTGATGCCTCCTTGCTCCATTAACAAAATA
>JAFSGY010000062.1 GCA_017440575.1 Lachnospiraceae bacterium
AACCTGCAAGAAAATAGCAATTTATTTCAGGTATGTCTTACTATGACACACAGTTGTAGCATTTGTCTGCCTCGATAAAAAACAAACCCACTTATTCTAAAAACGGTGCCTAAGAAAATTCTCGGAACCTCTCAATGCGAAAAAATGTACATAGATACCTTTGTAGTCTGAGGACACTACGGCGTAAGAGGCATAAAAGAAGATTGATGCATCTATAAACACACCAACCTTTTGATAATGTAAAATATACTCCATGTGGTACTTTGCCGATTGAAGAAATTTTAAATTTTCTCTTGACATTTAATTTTATGCGTGTATACTAAGACCCATAAATCGAATACAAAAGCCACCTTCAATTTTGATAGTAGCTTTTTGGAAGCAAAGGCGCTTCGGACTTTATGTTCGGAGTGCCTTTTTGTTTTCAATAACATTTTAATATGTATTCACAGACGAAAGGAGATTTTCTTATGACACATGAACTGACAAAGGAAATTACAACTGAAATCCCAACACTTTATGGAAGTCTGGTATTCAACGATAAGGTTATGCGAAATAAGCTTCCTAAGGATATGTATAAGGCACTTAGAAAGACCATTGAGAATGGAACTCACTTGGAATTAGATGTAGCAAATTCCGTTGCTGTAGCCATGAAGGAGTGGGCTGTTGAAAATGGAGCTACCCACTTTACCCACTGGTTCCAGCCAATGACAGGTTTCACCGCCGAGAAGCACGACAGCTTCATTACTCCTGTAGGTGATGGCGAAGTGATTATGGACTTCTCTGGTAAGGAGCTTGTAAAGGGTGAGCCTGATGCTTCAAGCTTCCCATCTGGTGGTCTTCGTGCCACATTCGAAGCAAGAGGTTACACGGCATGGGATCCTACATCTCCTGCATTTATCAAGGATAAAACACTCTACATACCTACAGCATTCTGTTCATACGGCGGACAGGCACTTGATAAGAAGACACCTCTTCTTAGATCAATGGAAGCATTAAGCAACAGTGCAGTAAAAATGCTTCATCTTCTAGGTAATACAGGCGTTACGAGAGTTTCCACAACAGTAGGTCCTGAGCAGGAATACTTCCTTGTAGATAAGGAGCTGTATAAGAAGAGAAAAGATTTAATCTTCTGTGGCAGAACACTTTTTGGTGCAGCTGCTCCAAAGGGGCAGGAGATGGAAGACCATTACTTCGGCTCTATTAAATCAAAGGTTTCAGCTTATATGCACGACCTTGACGAGGAGCTCTGGAAGCTTGGCATCCCAGCTAAGACAAAGCACAACGAGGTTGCTCCTGCACAGCATGAGCTTGCTCCTATTTTTGACACAGCCAATGTGGCAGTTGACCATAATCAGCTGACTATGGAAATTATGAAGAAGGTTGCTGACAAGCACGGTCTTGTTTGTCTCCTTCATGAGAAGCCTTTCGAAGGTATAAATGGTAGTGGTAAACACAACAACTGGTCAATGACAACTAACGAAGGAGTTAACCTTCTTGATCCAGGTAGCACACCTGCTGAAAATATTCAATTCTTAGTATTCCTCATGGCTGTTATCAAGGCAGTTGATGAGTACGCAGACTTGATGAGAGTTTCTGCTACAAGTGCAGGAAATGATCACCGTCTCGGTGGAAATGAAGCACCTCCTGCTATCGTTTCAATCTTCCTTGGAGATGAGCTTACAGCAGTTCTTAACTCAATTGAAAACGATACATACTTCGGTAAGCAGGAAAAGATTCAGTTAGAGACAGGTGCACATGTACTTCCTCATTTCTTTAAGGATAACACAGACCGTAACCGTACATCACCTTTTGCATTTACAGGCAATAAATTTGAGTTCCGTATGCTTGGTTCATCAGCATCTGTGTCTAACCCAAATATGGTTTTAAACACAGCTGTTGCTGAGGCTCTCGACCAGTTCTATAAAGAATTGGAGGGCACAAAGCCAGAAGATTTGGAGCATGCAGTTCACGAGCTTGTAAAGAGAGCTATCAAGAAGCATAAGAGAGTTATCTTCAACGGAAATGGTTACACGGATGAATGGGTTACTGAGGCTACAGCACGTGGTCTTTACAATCTTCCTTCTACTCCTGATTGTTTACCACGCTTTATCGCAGACAAGAATGTAGAATTATTTACAAAGCATCACATCTTTACAAAGGAAGAAATATTATCCCGTTATGAGATTCTTCTTGAGAACTATGTAAAGACACTTGGCATTGAGGCTCGCACTCTTGAGGAAATGCTTACAAAGGACTTCCTTCCTGCTGTCAGCACATACGCAGGTGAGGTTGCTGCAAGTGCTTCATCTAAGAGGACTTTCCTGCCAACACTTTCAACCGCAACAGAAGAAGCATTAGTAACTTCCCTCTCTAACGCATACACAAGCTTAACAGCTGGTATTTCAGAGCTTAAGGCTCTTACTGCTTCTGCCGACTCCCTTGAAGGTATGCAGGCAATCGCAGACAGCTATCATAAGGATGTTCTTACAAAGATGGAGGAATTGAGACTTATTGCAAACGAGGCGGAAGCTCTTATTCCTGACTCTAAGCTTCCTTATCCAACATACGATCAGTTACTGTTCTCGTTGTAAGTGATGTGGTTTTTACTCCACTTAAAATATGATTTTATGGAAGGAATTTACCATGAACGATTTTGATAAAATCAAAGAGGAATGTGGTGTGTTTGGAATGTACAATCCCAATGGAGATGATGTAGCCCAGTATATTTACTACGGGCTATCATCACTCCAACACCGTGGTCAGGAATCCTGTGGCATAGCTGTTTCAGACACGTCTGGTCCAAAAGGAAATGTAGATGTATATAAGGGTATGGGACTTGTCAATGAAGTATTTAAAGAAAGTAATCTATCATCACTTAAAGGAAACTTAGGTGTAGGTCATGTACGGTACTCTACTACAGGTGATTCTTCCCTAAGCAATGCCCAGCCTCTTGTTCTCAACTATATAAAGGGCACTCTGGCTCTTGCACATAATGGTAATCTAGTAAATACTGAAGAGCTGAGAAATGAGCTTGCCATGAATGGCGCAATCTTTCAAACCACAACTGATTCAGAGGTTATAGCTTACTATATTGCGAGGGAGCGAGTTCACACTGCATCTGTCGAAGAAGCCATATTAAAAACGGCTGAAAAAATCAAAGGTGCATACGGACTTGTAATTGCAAGTCCTAGAAAGTTAATCGGTGTTCGCGACCCATACGGACTAAAGCCTCTATGCTTAGGAAAGAAGGATGACTCCTATATAATTGCATCTGAGAGCTGTGCTTTAACTGCTATCGGCGCAAAATTTATACGAGATATTCGCCCAGGCGAAATCGTTTCCATTACAAAGGATGGTATATCTTCCAACCTTGAGTTGTGTCACACAAAGCAGGCACACTGCATTTTTGAATATATATACTTTGCTCGCCTTGACAGCACTATTGATGGAGTATCTGTTTACGAATCCAGACTAAAAGCTGGCGCGGCACTTGCTAAAGCATATCCCATAGACGCAGACTTAGTTGCCGGTGTTCCTGATTCAGGTCTTGCAGCTGCACAGGGATTTGCCACGGCATCTGGTATTCCTTTTAAAAATATATTCTACAAAAACAGCTATGTTGGCAGAACATTTATCAAGCCTACACAGAAGGAGCGAGAAGCTGGTGTTAAGCTTAAGCTCAGCGTTCTTGAGCCTGCTGTAAGGGATAAAAGCATTGTACTTGTGGACGATTCCATCGTGAGAGGCACTACTATTGCTAATCTTATTCACAGCCTCAAGCAGGCTGGCGCAAAAAGCGTTCATGTGAGAATATGCTCTCCTCCATTTTTGTACCCATGCTATTTTGGAACGGACGTTCCTTCTAACAGACAGCTTATAGCTTCATCTCATTCTACCGAAGAGATTTGTCACTTAATAGGTGCCGATTCCCTTGGGTATATGAAAATTGAAGATTTACAGTCTACAGTCGGTGATTTGCCTATCTGTACAGCATGCTTTAGCAATATATATCCTATGGATATATCACAATCAATAAAAAGTTATTAAATTCAGTAATCACAGAGGTTTTTACCTCTGATTACATATATCACATTTTCTTAATATGCAAAGGCGCGTATTCTTCCCCTAGGATGCGCGTCTTTGTATACCTATTTGAAAGGAGCGATTATTATGTTTTCATCAGTTAACACCATTTGGGTGCTTATTGGCGCCGCATTGGTATTCTTTATGCAGGCTGGTTTCGCTATGGTAGAAACCGGTTTTACCAGAGCTAAAAACGCAGGAAACATTATTATGAAGAATCTTATGGACTTCTGTATCGGAACACCTGTGTTCTGGCTTGTTGGTTTTGGTATCATGTTTGGTTCAGGCAATGATTTCTTTGGAAGTATTAGTGGTATAGCTTCTGAAGCTAACTATGGTTCAGGAATGCTTCCCGACGGAGTACCATTCTGGGCATTCCTTATCTTCCAGACTGTATTCTGTGCCACATCTGCAACAATTGTTTCAGGTGCCATGGCAGAGCGTACAAAATTCTCCTCTTATTGTATCTATAGCTTACTTATAAGCCTTGTTGTTTACCCTGTATCAGGTCACTGGATCTGGGGCGGTGGCTGGTTACAGGAAATGGGCTTCCACGATTTTGCCGGCTCATGTGCCGTTCACATGGTAGGTGGTATCGCCGCTTTAATAGGCGCTAAAATTCTTGGACCTCGTATCGGAAAATATGGCAAGGATGGCAAGCCAAAGGCTATTCCTGGTCACAACTTAACAGTAGGCGCTCTTGGAGTATTCATCCTCTGGTTCTGTTGGTTTGGCTTCAACGGTGCCTCAACAGTATCTATGGAAGGCGAAGCAATCGTTTCGGCTGGTAAGGTCTTCTTTAACACTAACCTGGCTGCCGCTGTTGCCACTGTAGTCGTATTGATTATTACTTGGATCCGTTATAAGAAGCCAGATGTTTCCATGACACTTAACGGCTCACTTGCAGGACTTGTGGCAATCACAGCTGGCTGTGATACTGTTTCACCTACATCTGCGGCAATCATTGGTATCATTTCAGGTTTTGTTGTTGTATTCGGTATTGAATTTATTGATAAGGTATGTAAAATAGATGACCCTGTTGGTGCTGTGGGTGTCCACGGCTTAAACGGTGCTTTAGGTACTCTCTGCGTAGGTCTCTTCTCCGATGGTACTGGTACACAGGGAAAAGGTCTCTTTACAGGTGGTGGCTTTGAACTTTTTGGAATTCAGTTCATCGGATTTATAGCTACTGCTGCTTGGGTTACTGTAACAATGATTATTATCTTCTTTGCTATTAAGCACACAATTGGTCTTAGAGTTTCTAAGGAAGAAGAAATTGCAGGTCTTGACTCTTGCGAGCATGGTCTTGCATCAAGCTATGCTGGTTTCCTCACACAGGATTCTCTGGCTGCTGTTCCTGAGATTCTTGGTACTGACACAGAAAGCAAGCTGGCTGCTTACACTTCATCCGCTGCACAGGCACCTGCTGAGGTTCCTCTCAATACAGACGTGACTACAGCAACAACGGCTGTAGGAGTACAGAAGCTCACCAAGGTCGTTGTTATCACCAGACAGAACAAGCTTGAGGAATTTATGCACGCAATGAGCGCTATCGGTGTGACTGGTATCACAGTAACAAATGTACTTGGCTGTGGTGTACAGAAGGGCTCTACTACATACTACCGTGGTGTTTCAATGGATATGAATCTTCTGCCAAAGGTTAAGATTGAGATTGTTGTCAGCCTTGTACCTGTAGAACAGGTTGTCGCAGCTGCAAAAACAGTTCTTCACACAGGTCAGATTGGCGACGGAAAAATCTTTGTCTATGATGTAGAAAATGTTGTAAAGATTAGAACTGGTGAGGAAGGCTTCAAGGCTCTCCAGGATACAACAGAGTAATAAAACTTACTCCCTTAATTTCTAAAAAATAATACAACCCTATAGCAGCCCTGATATGTTTTACTTAATCCATATTGGGGCTGTTACTTTATGTAGAAGAATACAACTCTGACACCTGCCTACCATCTTTTAAACACCTCTATTCAAATTGCAAAGTTGTATACTTATGAGTAGTATACTTTTGTTTCAACTTTTTTTACAACTATAAATTTATTACTTTTAACGTAATCTCATTTTAAGAGGTTTATATTGTTTGCAACAACAAAAAAGATTACCAGCGTGGATTTCTCCACTCTGGTAGATTGAATTTTTTTCATACTTCTCAATTAGAAATTGAGGTTTGCAAAATTCATGATATAATAGATTTAATTAGCTCAAATGTATTGATATAGTGGCTTATTTAACTTATATTATCTAGGCTTTGGAAAAGAGGTTACCATGAACGTAGATTACTTAACAATGACTATTGGAAAACAGAAAAAAATT
>JAFSGY010000063.1 GCA_017440575.1 Lachnospiraceae bacterium
AAAAGAGTAAGTAAAGAGTCAATTTTCTCTGATTTGAATAATTTGAAAGTAGTTACTACAACTTCAGAAGAGTATGCAACATCATTAGTTTTTACAGAAGATGAAGTATTTGGTGCAATGGATGAGATGGGATATCAGGAGAAAGAAAAGGTAAAGGAATGGTATGATGGCTTTATCTTTGGTAAAACAAAGGATATTTATAATCCATGGTCGATACTGAATTATCTGGATAAAGGAAATTTTACCACATATTGGGCCAATACCAGCTCGAATAGTCTGGTGGGCAAGCTGATACGTGAGGGAAACAAAAGAGTAAAGGCTGACTTTGAGAAGCTTCTGAAAGGAGAGCACTTATTTGTACCTATTGATGAGCAGATTGTCTATAATCAATTAGATGGAAATGACACAGCGATATGGAGTCTGTTGCTTGCTAGTGGATATCTTAAGGTAATTGATTATGAGAAATATGACAATGATGACATTATAGAACCGAAGTATGAATTACAATTAACCAATCATGAAGTGGAACTGATGTTTAGACAGATGGTAAAAGGATGGTTTAGAGCCACATCCGAAGACTATAACGACTTTGTTAAAGCACTTATTATCGGTGACTTGGATGCCATGAATGAATACATGAACAGAGTGGCACTTAATACGTTCAGTAGCTTCGATACTGGAAACCGACCATCAGGAATCGAGCCGGAACGTTTTTATCACGGATTTGTATTAGGACTTCTTGTAGAACTGGCAGATAGATATGTTCTTACTTCAAATCGTGAAAGTGGATTTGGAAGATACGATGTCATGTTAAAGCCAAAGAACTTGAATGATATAGCATTTATTTTGGAATTCAAGGTATTCAATCCACGAAAAGACGTTACACTTGAGGAAACGGTCAACGCAGCATTGACACAGATACGAGAGAAACAGTACGAAGCAGAACTTATCGCAGAAGGTATTCCAGCACAGAATATCCGAAAGTATGGATTTGGATTTGAGGGTAAGAAGGTGTTGATAGGGGAATAGAGTTCTATAAAGAAATGATAGACTAAGACGATTTGGAAAGGCGTTAATTCAGAGCATGGTAATAACCTATTTTGAAAAGGAAAGGGCTGTCATTCAGTTATAAACTGAATGACAGCTTTCTATTTTTGATGATATACTGCATTTATGGTGTGAAAAGGAATTGTGAAAGAAGGGAAAACACTATGATTGACATGCAAAAAACCGGGCAGCGAATAAAGGAACTTTGTGACAATCAGGGGATAACAGTAAGGCAGATTCAAGATGAATTGAATATAGGTTCCTTTCAGTCGATATATAGCTGGTTTCATGGAAAGACGTTGCCTTCCTTAGATAATTTTTATGCTTTGTGTAAGCTGCTTCATGTATCTATGGATAGTATGATAGTAGAACAGGAAGTTTGTGATGGTGTAGTCCTACCTGTATGCTTAATAGACCATAATTTGCAGATTCTTGCAAGATTTCAAGGATATGCAAAGAAATATACTGGTATTTGAATAAAAGAGGCTTTGTACGACGATATAGTAGATACACTAAAATTGACATTGAAATCATGCGCATTTTGAAAATTGATAAGAAATAATAGGATATTATTGAAATACATTGGCAAAAAACGCTAACATTAATAGCATATTAGGTTGACATAACTATATTCGAGAAGAAAAACATGAGCGGAGCAACCACTTAAAGAAGAGACAACTGCTGATGTACAGTAATTTTTGCTAAAAACGAAAACTGTTATTCAGCTAGAAACTGAATAACAGTTTTTTTGAGAAGAAGTTAAACACCTTTTCGCAATCTTACTTTTTTGATTGCTTCAAATTTTTGTTGAGTGTGGCTGCGTTTTGCAGCTTTTTGACTTTTAAGTTTGATATAATCTAAAATATCATCTTTATCTCTTTTATCTAAAAGGCGAAAGTAACTGACCAGTTCTGTTTCTTTTACAGTAAGGTTAGACTGCTTTTGGGCAGGAATCGGTAATTCGGGAGAAGAGAGTATCTTATTATCTGACTCATTATGCATAATAAATTTTAGGAGTGAGTCTACAGGAACTTGATATAGTTCAGCCAAAACACAGAGTGCTTCTAAAGGAGGCTGGATTCGGCCGGTTTCATAATGAGAATAGGTCTGGCGGATGATATTAAGATGAGATGCGACAAATTCCTGAGAATATCCTTTGTGTTTTCTTAGAACCTTCAAATAATCGCCTAGTGTGGTATCAGTCATGTATATTCCTCCTTTGGTGTGATGCCATAAGTACTATTTTTAGTATATGAGAAACAAAAAATACAAAGGCTAATATAGATAGCATGAAAAGAAATGCTATTTATTTACCTTTTCTTTATTCTGTGCTACAATAAAAATAATTGTGCCTATTGGTATTTCGGAGAAAGGGTAAACAGATGAATATTGTATTATTATCAGGTGGTTCCGGTCAGAGAATGTGGCCGTTAAGTAATTCAATTAGATCCAAGCAGTTTATTAAGCTTTTTAAAAATGAAGCGGGTGATTATGAGTCTATGGTACAGAGAGTGTACCATCAGATTAAGTCTGTGGATGAGAATACAGAGATTATGGTAGCAACGAGCCAATCACAGGTAAGTGCGATTCGTAATCAGTTAGGAGATCAGGTGTCTATCTGTATCGAGCCATGTAGAAGGGATACATTTCCAGCGATTGCTTTGGCAGCAGCCAAGCTTCATTACGAGAAGAGAGTCGGAAGAGAAGAGCCTGTTGTGGTGTGTCCGGTAGACCCTTATGTAGACAATTCCTATTACGAGGCTGTGAAGCGTTTGGGTGAGCTTGCAGCAAAGGGAGAGGCGAATCTGACCTTGATGGGAATTGAGCCGGTTTATCCAAGTGAGAAATATGGCTATATTATTCCTGAAAATAATGAATTAGTCAGTGTGGTAAAGTCCTTTAAGGAAAAACCCACGGTAGAGGTAGCGCAGGAGTATCTGGAGCAAGGAGCTTTATGGAATGCAGGTGTTTTTGCATTTAAGCTTGGGTATTTAGTGGATAAGGCTCATGAGTTGATTGATTTTATTGATTATAGAGATTTGTTAGAAAAATATGAGACAGCAACAAAGATAAGCTTTGATTACGCAGTTGTGGAAAAGGAAGATAAGATTCAGGTAATGCGTTATGCCGGAGACTGGCGTGATGTTGGAACATGGAACATGATGGCGGAGGTAATGTCTGATCAGACTAAGGGCAACGTTGTTATGGATGATACCTGTGAAAATACCAATGTAGTAAATGAGCTGGATATTCCAATTCTTTGTATGGGCTGTAAGGAAATGGTAATTGCTGCAAGCTCTGATGGTATTTTGGTTGCAGACAAAGACCAGAGCAGTTATATGAAACCATATGTGGAGAGCATGAAGCAGGAAGCGATGTATGCGGAAAAGTCATGGGGAATCTATAATGTAATTGACGTACAGGAAGACTTTATGACGATTAAGGTTCTGCTAAATGCAGGTCATGAGATGAAGTATCACAGCCATAGCTGTCGTGATGAAGTGTGGACGGTTGTTTCCGGTACTGGTGTTGTGGTGCTTGACGGTAAGAAACGTGATGTAGGCGTTGGTGATGTGATTCGTATTCCAAGTGGTTGTAAGCATACAATAAAGGCCGAAACAGATGTACGTTTGATTGAAGTACAGATGGGACAGGATATTGATGTCAAGGATAAGACAGTTTACTCGTTATAAGGATATTACGGGAGGAAATAACATGAAGTTTACAAAAATGCAGGGTTGTGGAAATGACTATGTTTATGTCAATGGATTTGTGGAGAAGCTTGATAGTGATGCAAAGCCAGACATTGTAAGAAGATTAAGTGATAGACATTTTGGTATCGGCGGAGATGGTGTGATTTTTATTAACCCGTCTGAGATTGCTGATTTTGAGATGGAGATGTTCAATGCAGACGGCAGTCGTTCACAGATGTGTGGAAATGGTATTCGATGTGTAGCAAAGTATGTGTATGATTATGGTTTGACAGATAAGACAAGCCTTACGATAGAGAGCTTTGGTGCAATTAAGTATATTGATTTGACTGTAGAAAATGGTAAGGTTTCTATGGTTAAGGTTAATATGGGAGCACCGATTCTGACGGCCAAGGATGTTCCTGTTCTTTCTGAAAATGAGCAGGTTATTGATGAAGAAATCGAGGTTGAGGGTAAGACCTATCATATGACATGCGTTTCTATGGGCAATCCACATGCTATTGTCTATGTGGATGATGTCAAGAATCTGGATATTGATAAAATCGGGCCGTTTTTCGAAAATCATAAGCGTTTTCCAGAGCGGGTAAATACAGAGTTTGTCAGAGTGATTGACCGGAATACGGTGGAAATGCGAGTATGGGAGCGTGGAACAGGTGAGACTCTTGCCTGTGGAACGGGCTGCTGTGCCATTGCTGTAGCATGCTGTTTAAATGGGCTCACAGAAAATAAGGTAACGGTTAAGGTATTAGGCGGTGAGCTGTTATGTGAATGGGATAGAGAGGCTAATCTTGTTTATATGACAGGACCTGCGGTTACTGTGTTTGACGGTGAGATAGAGGTATAGGAGGACATCATGCTTTTTCCAAGTGAGGTATTTTTATTTGTATTTCTGCCGGTTGTACTGGTAGTTTACTATGGATTATTAAGAAAAAATGTAGCATTAAAGAACATTTTTCTGCTTATTGCAAGCCTTTTCTTTTATGCATGGGGCGAGCCGGAATATGTATTTTTGATGATTGCAACGATTTTGTTTGACTGGTTCTATGGCATTTTGCTGGACAAGGTACGAGATAAAAAGATTCCGGCAAGAATTATTATGTTTTTGATGGTTGCTACGAATCTTAGTATTTTAGGCTATTATAAATATAGTGGATTTGCGGTTTCACAGGTAAATCGTTTTCTGCATACAGAGTTTACGATTCCGCAGGTGATTCTGCCAATCGGTATTTCCTTCTTTACCTTTCAGGCTATGTCTTATGCCATTGATGTGTATAGGGGACATGGTAAGGTACAGAAGAATCCATTATATGTAGGCTTGTATGTATCTTTGTTCCCGCAGTTGATTGCGGGACCGATTGTCCGTTATGAGACAGTTGCAGACCAGATAGAGAATAGAGTAGAGAACTGGAATGATTTTACAAGCGGCGTGACCAGATTTTGTGTCGGCCTTGCGAAAAAGGTCTTAATTTCCAATAATATGGCAATTGTGGCAGATGCAGCATTTGGCTTGATTATTAATCATGATTTTCAGGCTTCGTGGGGAATGGCTTGGCTTGGTGCGATTTCCTATACATTACAGATTTTCTTTGATTTCTCAGGATATTCTGACATGGCAATCGGTCTTGGTAAGATGTTTGGATTCCATTTTGAAGAGAACTTTAATTATCCGTATATTTCTAAAACGGTATCTGAGTTCTGGAGAAGATGGCACATGTCTTTGCAGACATGGTTCAGGGATTATGTGTATTTTCCATTAGGAGGAAGCCGTGTGTCAAAGCCGAGATTAATTTTTAATCTTTTTGTTGTATGGGCATTGACGGGTATCTGGCATGGAGCGAATTGGACCTTTATTGCGTGGGGACTTATGTATTTCGTACTGCTGACCTTTGAAAAGCTCACAGGATTATCTAAGAAAAATTACTGGTGGGGGCATATCTATACGATGGTATTTGTGATCATTGGATGGGTTATTTTCCGTGCTATTAATCTTGGTGATGCGATTATTTATCTGAAAGCAATGTTTGGTATTGGAGCAAAGGGCTTTATGGACAAGGCTGTTTTTGCCTATATTGCACAGAATTGGGTTTACTATGTGTTTGCGCTGATTGGATGCGCACCGATTGTTCCATGGCTTGATAAGAAGCTTGAGAACAATAAGGTATGGCAGGCTGTTTATGCGGTTGGCTTAGTTGCGGCTATGGTTATTTCCGTATCCTTTATCAGCAACAATGCATACAATCCGTTTATTTATTTCAATTTCTAGGAAAGGATGAATGACTATGAAGAATCGTGACAAATGGATAGCAATTGCATTTCTGGCGTTTATCCTTATCATACCGGCTGTAACGGTAGTGCGTGGTTTTCTTCCACAGGAGGATGTGGTCATTTCGCAAGAACAGCAGGATGCGTTATTAAATGCAAACGGAACCATGCAGGATGGAGCGCATGGAAATGCTGCAGAGGATACAGCACAGACGACTCAGCCTGCACAGCCTCAGGAGCTTCCTTGGTTTACTAAGGTACAGAATACATTAAACAGCTTTACGGAGCGTCTGTTTGGAAGAACAAAATTAATTGCGTTTAATACCGAACTTACATCATTGCTTACCGGTGGTACTTATATGGAATCAACACAGGTTCTGAAGGGAAAAAATGATTGGCTTTTCTATAAGACAGAGATGGATGGACATCCAATCTGGGATTACATGGGAATCAATCATTTTACCGAAGAAGAGCTGGCAACAATGGCAGCGAATCTGACACAGATGCGTGATTATTTTGAAAACGAAAGAGGCATTGATTTTTATATTACAGCACTTCCGAATAAAGAAGTTATTTATGAAGAAAATATGCCGGATACCATTGCAAGAGTCAATGAGGTATCAAGATCTGAGCAGGTTGCAGAGTATATGTGGGAAAATACAGACTTGGTATATATTTATCCAAAGCAACAGTTAATTGATGCAAAGGAGAAATACCAGACATATTATTCTACAGATACGCATTGGAATCAATTAGGAGCATTTATTGGTTTGCAGGAAATTTTTAAGGAAGCTTATGGAACACATGCGGATCTTGATTCTGTATCCTTCCGTGTAGATACTGAGACTTTTGCAGGTGACCTGGCAACCATAGCAGGCGTTACCGAAGATTACAGTCAGGATACGTACTTTGTATTCGAACAAGAATCAGCCGACCCGGCTCAGTACCGCGACGAGGTATGTTTTGTAGTAGGTGACTCCTTCTCCGGTTTCCTTTCTACGATTGCGAAGGGTTACTATAAAGAGGTTCATTGGATTTATACCAAAGATTTTACGATGGATAAGGTGGATGAATTACAGCCGGATGTTATTATTTGGGAGACGGTAGAGCGCTATATGGAGACGTTCTTGAATGAGAATCTGTTAGTGAAGTAAGAGAGGAAAGAAAAGAGTTCTGTTTGGAATAGCAGAGCTCTTTTTTGAAATAAATATTTGGCGTGGGAGGTATATATGATAAACGATGAAATCATGGATTATATAGGTATTCTTGCAAAGCTGGAGCTTTCCGCTGAGGAGAAGGAGTCGACCAAAAAAGACATGGAAAGAATGCTTGCTTATTTTGATAAGTTAAATGAGCTGGATACGACAGGAATAGAGCCGGTTTCACACATTACAAAGGTTCAGAATGTATTTCGTGAAGATATGGTAACCAAGGGTGATGAACATGAAAAAACACTGCAAAATGCACCGAGAGAGAAGGACAATATGTTTATGGTGCCAAAGATTTTTGGTTAATTTTCTGAAAGGTAGAAAGGAATGGAGATAAATGGATATCTTATCATATACCGCGGTCGGACTTGCCAAGGCAATCAGAGAGGGAAAAACGACGGCTACAGAAGCCATGCAGGCAGTATTGGATAAAATCGAAGAAGTAGAGGAATCGATACATGCTTATGTGACGATAGATAAGGAAAAAGCAATAAAAAAGGCAGAAGAAGTACAAAAAAAGATAGAGTCAGGAGAATTAACAGGAGCACTTGCAGGAGTTCCGATTGCCATTAAGGATAATTTGTGTACAGAAGATATGCTTACTACATGTTCGTCAAAAATGCTGGAAAATTTTGTTCCAACCTTTTCGGCGGAGGCGATTCGTAATCTGGAAAAGGCAGGAGCTGTTATCATTGGAAAGACGAACATGGATGAGTTTGCCATGGGCTCTACGACAGAAACTTCCTACTTTGGAGTAACCAGAAATCCTTGGAACACAGAGCATGTACCAGGTGGCTCATCAGGAGGCTCAGCCGCAGCAGTTGCAGCTTCGGAGTGTTTTTTTGCATTAGGTTCTGACACAGGTGGGTCTATCAGGCAGCCGGCTGCATATTGCGGAGTGGTAGGCATGAAGCCGACCTATGGAACGGTATCAAGATATGGTCTGGTTGCCTATGGTTCATCACTAGATCAGATTGGACCGTTAACTAAGGATGTAACCGATTGTGCAACCGTTATGGAGGTTCTTGCTTCACATGATGAAAAGGATTCTACATCAATAAAAAGAGAGGATACGGATTTTACTTCTGCTTTGGTTGCGGATGTAAAGGGGATGAGAATTGGTATTCCAAGTGACTATTTCAGAGAGGGACTGAATCCAGAAATTAAGGATGCGGTACTTGCAACAGCAAAGGTATTAGAAGAAAAAGGTGCAATTGTCGAGGAATTCAACCTAAGTCTTGTAGAATATGCAATTCCTACCTATTATACCATTGCATCCGCAGAGGCAAGCTCTAATCTGGAGCGTTTCGATGGTATTAAATATGGCTATCGTACACCAGAGTATGAAGGGCTTCACAACATGTATAAAAAGACTCGTTCCGAGGGCTTTGGTGAGGAAGTAAAACGTAGAATTATGCTTGGTGCCTTTGTTCTTAGCGCAGGCTATTATGATGCCTATTATCTAAAAGCATTACGCGTAAAATCCATGATTTGTAAGGCTTTTGATAAGGCATTTGAAAAGTATGACATTATCTTAGGTCCTGTAGCACCGACAACAGCACCGAAGCTGGGAGCAAGCCTTGCAGACCCTATGAAGATGTATCTTGCAGATATTTATACGATTTCTGTGAATCTTGCTGGACTTCCGGGAATTTCGGTTCCTTGTGGAATGGATTCTAAGGGACTTCCGATTGGTGTGCAGATGATTGCAAACAGCTTTGAGGAGAAGAAGCTGTTTCGGGCAGCATATACGTATGAAAAGACGAAGAGAATGTCTAAGTCAGTAAAATGCGCTGAATAAGACATTCTAAAGTTTTGTAAGTGAATAATAAGGAGATTAGAAAAATGCATAAGCAATACGAAACCGTGATAGGTCTGGAGGTGCATGTAGAGCTTGCAACCAAGACAAAGATATTCTGTGGCTGTTCTACAGAATTTGGCGGAGCACCGAATACGCATACCTGTCCGGTATGTACAGGTATGCCGGGTTCGCTTCCGGTTCTGAATAGAAAAGTAGTAGAATATGCCATAGCAGTAGGTCTTGCAACCAATTGTAATATTACACAGTATTGTAAGTTTGATCGTAAGAATTATTTCTATCCTGATAATCCACAGAACTATCAGATTAGCCAGTTATATTTGCCAATCTGCCGAAATGGCCATGTAGACATTGAAACGGAAAGTGGAAAGAAGTCTGTAAGAATCCATGAGATTCATATGGAAGAGGATGCAGGAAAGATGATTCATGATGAGTGGGAGGATTGTTCTCTTGTGGATTACAACCGTTCCGGTGTGCCTTTAATCGAGATTGTATCCGAGCCAGATATGAGAAGTGCCGAGGAGGTTATTGCCTATCTGGAAAAGCTGCGTATGCTCATACAGTATCTGGGAGCTTCTGATTGTAAGCTCAATGAAGGCTCTATGAGAGCTGATGTGAACTTGTCAGTCAGAGAGGTTGGAGCAAAGGAGTATGGAACTAGAACTGAGATGAAGAATCTGAACTCATTTCGTTCCATTACTCATGCCATTAAAGCAGAGAGAGAACGGCAGATAGAGCTTCTTGAAGCTGGTCAGACAGTGGTACAGGAGACAAGGCGCTGGGATGAAAATAGAGAAGAGTCTTATACGATGCGTTCGAAAGAGGATGCACAGGATTATCGTTATTTTCCAGATCCGGATCTTGTTCCAATCTATATCAGTGATGAATGGATTGAGGAAATCAGAAAGAGTCAGCCGGAATTCAGAGAAGCGAAGATGGTGCGTTATAAGGAGGAATTTGATATTCCTGAATATGATATTGGTATTATTACGGATTCTAAGCATATGGCAGATCTTTTTGAGGAAACAACCGCAATCTGTAAGCAACCCAAAAAGGTATCAAACTGGCTGATGGGTGAGACACTTCGGTTGTTAAAAGAAAAGAGCATGGATGCCGAGGATATTGTCTTTTCACCGGAGCATCTTGCGAAGCTGATTGGACTTGTAGATGCTAAGGCAATCACAGGGACAGTGGCAAAGGAAGTCTTTGAAATTATGTTTGAGAAGGATATAGACCCGGAAAGCTATGTGGAGGAGAAGGGCTTAAAGACCGTAAACGATGAAGGCACGCTTCGAAAGACAATCGAAGAGGTAATTGTCGATAATCCGAAATCGGTGGAGGATTATCATAATGGTAAGGAGAAGGCAATTGGGTTCCTTGTAGGTCAGACCATGAAGGCAATGAAGGGGCAGGCAGATGTTGGATTGGTAAATCAGATATTGAAGGAATTGTTGTAGAGAATAAAAAGGCTACGCACAAGGGTAACTGTGCGTAGCCTTTTGGCAATGGATTGTTATTTCATTAATTCTTCCATCTCGTCAATTAGATTGTCAAACAGCTTCAAAGCTTCTTCAATAGGAGCCTTTGAGGACATATCAACGCCTGCATCCTTTAAGATAGATACGGGATCTTTGGAACAGCCTGCACAAAGGAAGTTCTCGATATAAGCCTTTACAGCCGGTTCCCCTTCCTTCAAAATCTTCTGCGATAAAGCAATGGCAGCGGAAAAGCCGGTTGCATATTGATATACGTAGAAGTTGTAGTAGAAATGAGGAATTCTTGCCCATTCCAAGTCAATCTGCTCATCGTGAATGATATCATCACCAAAGTACAGATGAATCAGGTCATGATAAATCTGACAAGCGCTTTCAGCATTAATGCTTTCCCCATTTTGAACAAGCTCACTCATTTTTAGCTCAAATTCCGCAAACATAGTCTGGCGGTAAAGGGTAGCGCGGAACTGTTCTAAGAAGTGATTAATCAGGTGCGCACGTTCTTTTTTGTCAGTAGTCTGTTGTAACAAATATTGCATAAGAAGTGCTTCATTACAGGTAGAAGCAACCTCGGCTACAAAGATAACGTAGTCAGAATCAATGACAGGCTGTGTTTTATTGGAATAGTAGGAGTGGAGAGCATGCCCCATCTCGTGTGCCAGCGTAAAGGCAGAGTCCAGATTGTCCTTGTGGTTAAGTAGGACATAAGGATGTTTTCTTGTGCCACAGGAGTATGCACCACTGCGCTTGCCAACATTTTCATAGACATCAATCCAACGGTTAGTAAATCCTTCCTCTAAAATAGAAATATAATCGTTACCAAGTACCTTTAATGCCTCATGAACTTTTTCTTTCGCTTCTTCAAAAGTGATTTTGGTGTCGGCATCAGTTATCATTGGCACATACAGGTCATACATATGAAGTTCATCTACATTTAAGAGCTTTTTACGAAGGCGAACATATTTGTACATGGAGTCCATGTTGTTGTGAACAGCTTCAATTAAGTTGTAATAAACGGAAGTATCGACATTTGTCTCATCAAGAGCCGCCTCTAAGGCAGAGCCATAGTGACGCATATCAGCGTTGAATTTTAACTGTTTCATCTGAGCGGATAAAATGGCAGCGGAGGTATTCTTCAAGGAATCATAGGTGCTGTAAAGTGATTCAAAAGCAGCCTTTCTAACATTTCTGTCAGAATTGTGCATGAGCGGAATAAAGCTTGCATGAGTAACGGGAAGTGTATTTCCGTCTTTATCTGTTATAGCTTCAAAGGTCATATCGGCATTGTTCAGTAATCCGTTAATGTCTCCAGGTGCCTGCATCAAGTCACCGGCAGCAGCCATAATCCGTTCTTCTTCGTTACTTAATATATGTGCTTTCTTGCGACGAATGTTTGCCAAGTATCTCTTGTATTCTGCTAAAGCCGGTTCTTCTACAAAGAACTGTTCTAGTGATTCATCAGAGATGGTCAAGATTTCCGGTTCGGCAAAGGAGAATGCGCCTGCCAGAGAAACATACAGACCAGAGGTCTGATCCTTATAACCTTGCCATTTTGTGTTTTTTGTGTCTTCATCAGCCTTGCGAAATGCGTAATTGGCAAAGCTGTCAAGGAGGATAGAAACCTCATCCTGTAGCTTCAAAAAGCCAAGTAGAGATTTGCTGTTTTCACCAAGCTTTCCTTGATAGGAAGTAATCTGTGGAAGCATGGCTTTTAGTTGCTCCATGTCTTTTTTCCAATCCTCTTCGGTAGCGTATAAATCCTCCAGTGCCCATGTGTATTCCTCTGGAATCTCATGACGCTGTGGGATTATATTGTTTGTTTCAGCCATATTTTTCTTACCTTCTTTCTTCATTTTATAAATATAATTGGTTTATTATTACTTTATTTCTAGTATTTCACATTTAAGTCTAGGCTATCATTTTTGTGTGGATTATGCAATAATGGAAAGAAAAAGGTGTTATGTTAAATTCGGGCTCAAGCGTATATGTTGGGCTGTCAGTGTGTTGGTTACAAGTCCCGGACACAAAGCCTAAGAGTTGCTAAATGTCCTCTTCTGACAGCTTTGATTAGCAACCTCCTTCGCAAACTCGTCTGCTTTGCGGACTCAAACAGTGCTCCAGAGGTTGCCTGCTGTCATCAGAGAACATTAAGAAACTCTAAGACTTTGCTTTAGGGACTTGCAACCAACACACTGACAGCCCTGCAACACTTCGCTCAATCAGAAAGTTATTACATTGGGGCATATGCATTCGCCTTATACAGACTGAAAGAAGGAGTGCTCACAGCTCTACAGCTGAGCCATGCTGCCCACTTGCAGCAGAGCTGCTCGTTGGCACGGCGTTCGCCATATTGTCCACTGCCTAAAGTTGCTCTTATGTGAGCAAGCTCCCAACGAGCAATTTAGTCACTGTACAGCATGGCTCACTAAAACCAAATTTGACATAGAAAGGTATAAATATGGGATTACGTTTTTATATAGGTGGCTCCGGTTCAGGGAAGAGTTACAGGTTATATGAACATATTATAGAGGAAGCGCAGAAGAATCCGCACCGCAATTATTTGATTGTCGTGCCGGATCAGTTTACGATGCAGACACAGCTTGATATGGTTCGTAAGAGTCCGAATAAAGGCATTATGAACATTGATGTCTTGAGTTTTGGAAGACTTTCTCATCGTATTTTTGCCGAGGTAGGTGGAAATGACAAGCCGGTGCTGGATGATACGGGAAAGAGTCTGGTACTTCGAAGTGTAGCTTCAGGCTTAGAAGATGAACTTAGTGTGATGAAGCGTAACATTAAGAAAATAGGCTATATTCATGAAGTAAAGTCTGCGTTATCGGAATTCATGCAGTACGGACTTGGGTTGAAGGAAGTGGAGCAGCTTACACAGTATGCTTCGAAAAGAGGAGCTCTTTTCTATAAATTGCAGGACTTAAAAACCTTATACGATGGTTTTTTAAAATACATACAAGATAGATATATCACAACGGAAGAAACTCTTGATTTGTTAAGATGTGCGTTGCCAAAGTCAGAGATTGTAAGAGACAGTGTGATTGCCTTTGATGGTTTTACAGGCTTTACACCGGTACAGAATAAGGTAATCCAGCAGCTTATGATATTGGCCAAAGAGGTTATCATGACGATAACGATGGATACGGGAGAAGACGCATATTTGCTAGACGGTGAACAAAAGCTGTTCCATCTAAGTAAAAAGACGATTTATGACTTAACCAGACTTGCTAAGGAAGCAGGAGTAAAAAGAGAAGAGGATGTGATTCTTAGAGAGCCTGTTGTTTATCGTTATCGTAACAATCCCGGTATGGCGCATTTGGAAAAGGAGCTGTTCCGCTATCCATATAAGGTATATGAGGAGGAACAGGATGCCATTCATATGTTTGAAGCAACAAATCCAAAGGAAGAGCTTAGACAGGTTTGCCTTGCTATCAAGAAGCTGATTCGAACCAAGGATTACTGCTATCGTGATATTGCTGTGGTAACAGGCGATATGGAACGCTATGGCTTTTTAGCTAAGGAGGAATTTGAAAAGTTTCAGATTCCATATTTCCTCGACCAGACGAATAAGCTTGTGCTGAATCCTTTTGTGGAATTTATCAGAAGTGCGCTGTTAGTTGTGATTCAGGACTATTCCTATGAGTCGGTATTCCATTTTCTAAGATGTGGTCTGTCGGGCATTACACCGGAGGAAACGGACAAGCTTGAGAATTATATTATTACCATGGGGATTCGTGGGAAAAAGAGATGGAGTACGATTTTTAGCAGACGTTTACAACGCGAAGAGGAAGAAGCGAAGGATTTGCAGGAACTGAACGCTTTGCGTGAGCGTATTGTAACCATGCTGGAACCGTTGATGATAAAAGAGGCAACAGGTGAGGTCTTTGTCAAGGCGTTGTATGAGTTTATCGTGCGTGCTGAGATTGAAGAAAAGCTTTTTGTTTATGAGCAGCATTTTGAAGCAGAAGGAGACTTGGTTAAGGCGAAAGAATACGCACAGATTTACCGTCTTGTCATGGAGCTTTTGGAGCAGATTATCGGGCTTCTTGGTCAGGAAACGATGCAAATCAAGGAGTTTGCGGATATTTTAGATGCAGGCTTTGCTGAGATAAAGGTAGGAACGATTCCACAGAATGTCGATAAAGTAGTAATCGGAGATATCGAGAGAACACGTCTTTGCGAGATTAAGGCGTTATTTTTCGTGGGTGTAAATGATGGTGTGATTCCAAAGAGTGGTGGAAATGGCGGTATTATCTCGGATATAGACCGTGAGTTCTTGCAGGAGTCAGAGTTTGAGCTGGCTCCGACACCAAGACAGCAGATGTACATACAACGCTTATATCTGTATTTGATGATGACAAAGCCCACAGAACATTTATATCTTTCTTATGCGAAGGTAGACAGTGAGGGTAAGAGTATTCGTCCGGCATATTTGATTAGCACGGTTTCCAAGCTGTTTCCGGGGCTTACGATAGAGCAGCCGGAGCTGTTGACGATAACAGAGCAGATGGAATCATCGGCAGATAGTATGGAATATCTGGTAAAGCTGCTTCGCAGCTATGCGGCAGATGAGCTTTCCATGGAAGAAGAGAAAAAAATATTTTTTACATTATATGACAATTATGTCAGAAATGAAGCCTATATGCCGATAATTGAGCAAATGAAAAAGGCAGCCTTTTTCCATTATCAGAACAGAAGATTGCCCAAGGAGCTTGCAAGGGCGTTATACGGTCAGATATTGAAAAACAGCGTGAGCCGATTGGAGAAGTTTGCGGCATGTGCGTATGCACATTTTCTGCAATATGGCTTACGCTTAGAGGAAAGAGACCGATACAGCTTTGAAAGTGTGGATATGGGAAATATATTTCATGCCGTTTTGGAAGAATTTGCAGAGAAGCTTGAGAAGGAAGGCTATACATGGCTTGATTTTCCGAAGGATACGGCTGAACGCCTGATTGGTGAGTGTTTAGAGAGCTATGCGGCTTCTTATGGAGAGACTGTTTTGTACAGCAGTAAGCGCAATGAATATATGATTACAAGAATGCACAGGATTCTGAATCGAACTGTTCAGACCCTGCAATACCAGTTAAAACAGGGTGTATTTCAGCCGGAGAACTTTGAACTTTCTTTCCAGATGACTTCGGATTTGGAGGCGGTGAATATCTCGCTTTCAGAAGAGGAAAAGATGCACTTGATAGGACGAATTGACCGAATTGACACTTGTAAGCAAGGCGATAAGCTCTATGTAAAGGTTATAGATTATAAATCAGGAACCCGTAAATTTGACTTAGCGGCATTGTATTACGGATTACAGCTACAGCTAGTTGTCTATATGAATGCGGCAGTCGAGACACAGAAGAAGAAAAATCCTGACATGAATGTCATTCCTGCGGCTATGCTGTACTATCATGTGAGTGACCCGATGACGGAAACAGAAAAGGGTAAGCCTGACCCGCAGGAGATTGAAAAGGCTATTCTGGATGAGCTGAAAATGACAGGAATGGTCAGTGATGACGAAGAAGTGATACGACTGATGGATTCGGAATTTACTGATAAATCACAGATTCTTCCGGTAGCTAAGAAAAAGGATGGAAGCTTTACGAAAACCTCCAGTATCCTGTCACAGGAGGATTTTAAGGTGGTTTCTGATTATGTAAACCATAAGATAAAGGAAATTGGAACTTCGATTTTAGATGGTGAGATTGCATTAAACCCTTATGAGCAGAGTAAGAGTAATGCATGTACTTATTGCAGCTATCGTGGTATTTGTGGCTTTGACCGTAAGCTTGGTTCAGGGCTTATACGTGAATTAGAGGAGCTGGACCAGGATATGGCATTGGAACGAATGAAAGGGGAGGTGTAGGACATGGGCGTAACATTTACACCTGACCAGCAAAGGGTTATTGATACAAGAAATAGTAATATTTTGGTGTCAGCGGCGGCAGGCTCCGGAAAGACTGCCGTACTGGTAGAACGAATTATACAAAAAATTTGTGATGAGACACATCCGGTTGATATTGACCGACTGCTTATTGTGACCTTTACCTCTGCAGCTGCGGCTCAGATGCGTGAGCGTATTAGTAAAGCGGTTTCCAAAAAACTGGAGGAACAGCCGGAGAATGAGCATTTGCAGAAGCAGTCTGCCTTGATTCATAATGCACAGATTACAACCATTGATTCCTTTTGTCTTTTTATTATTCGGAATAATTTTAATGAGATTGGATTAGACCCCGGATTTCGTGTAGCGGATGAGGGAGAAATTAAGCTGTTAGAGGGCGATGTGCTGAATGACCTGCTAGAGGACTGTCATGCAGAAGGAAGAGAGGATTTTCTTCGTTTTGTGGAAAGCTATAGTACAGGGGGAAGTGAGAAGAGAATCGAAGAAGCAATTTTAAGGCTGTATCATTTTTCGATAAGCTATCCGTTTCCGGAGGAATGGCTTGAGGCAAGAAAAGAGGATTACAAGCTGGATTCCATAGAAGAGTTATCTGAAAAAGCATGGTTTCAGGGAGCGTTACGCTATATGGATACGGTGCTTTGTGAGTGTGAGGAGAGACTAAAAAGAGGCTTGGAAATTGCCTCCGGTATTGGTGGACCGGAGCAGTATCGGGAAAATCTGATTGCCGACTTAGAGCTGATAGAACAGCTTCGAAGCACATCGGATTATCAGAAGCTGTATGATTTGTTTACTTATTCATCGTTTACCAGATTGTCAGCAAAGAAGTCGGATTGCGATCCGGCTTTAAAAGAAGTGGTAAAGGCAATTCGTGATGAGGTGAAAAAAAATATTACGGATTTGAAGAAATTTTTATTCCTAATTTCGCCGGAGGATACCTTTGCGGATATGAAGCAGTGCGAGAACGTTGTGAACGAACTGGTTTCGCTTACGCTGTCCTATAAAGAACGTTTGGATGCTGCCAAGCGAGATAAAAATATCGTAGATTTTTCGGATATGGAACATTTTGCTTTACAGATATTACTGGAAAAGGATGAAAAGGGCAACTTGGTTCAAAGGGAAACGGCACTCGCTTTTCAGGATTATTTTGAGGAAATCATGATTGATGAGTATCAGGATTCCAATGAGGTACAGGAGCTGTTGTTAAAGAGTATATCCGGCGAGGATAAGGGCAGATTCAATCGCTTTATGGTAGGTGATGTGAAGCAGAGTATTTATAAGTTCCGCCTTGCCCGCCCTGAAATCTTTATGGAAAAGTATGATGCCTATGAGAACTCTATAACAGCCATGGATAAGGTGCGTATTGATCTTAGTATGAACTTTAGAAGCCGTAGGGAGGTTACGGATGCAACCAACTTTATCTGTGGACAAATCATGAAAAAACAGGTCGGTAATGTGGAATACGATGAAAAGGCAGCTCTTTATGTAGGGGCTTCTTATCCGGAACCACAGGAGGAAAAGCTGTATCAGACAGAGTTGCTAATTGCTACTGAAAATCCAGAGGAAGAAAGCAATCAAACGCGGTCAGAGAAAGAGAAGGAAGCTTATATGGTAGCTGACCGAATTCGTGAGCTGGTAGGGCATTTTCAGGTGACTGATTCGCAGACGGGAGAGCTTAGACCGGCGAGATATTCAGATATTGTGATTTTGTTTCGTGCAACCGCAGGCTGGGATGAGGAGTTTCGAAGAGTCCTGGCAGAACGCGGGATTCCTGTACATATCACAAGTAAAACAGGATATTTTCAGACCTTGGAGATTCAGGGAATTGTTAATTTCTTAAAGGTGCTGAATAATCCGTTGCAGGATATTCCATTCTTTGGGGTAATGAAGCTTCCGTTTTTTGATTTTACGGAGGAAGATATTGTAAAGATTCGCTGCTTTGCGACTGATTATCTGAAACAGCAGGAGCAGGAAGAAAAGCAGAATTTGTTTTTGTATGAGCAGGTTAAGCTATATGCAGAGCATGGAAATGAACTACAGAGATATGTGCAGGTGGAAAGTGCAGATAATGTACAAGTAAAAATAGACACCAAATTAATGGAGAAAGCAAAATATTTATTGGCAGAAATCGCCAAGTATCGTGCCAGAGTAACCTACACACCAATCAAGGAGCTGATTCAGCAGTTAATCCGTGAGACAGGTTATGCTTCGTATATTGGAGCAATGCCTGGTGGAGAACAGCGCTATGCGAATATCGAACTGCTGTTAGAACGTGCCGGAGCCTTTGAAAAAACAAGCTTTTACGGACTGTTTCATTTTATCCGTTATCTGGAAACGATGCAGGAAAAAGAGGTAGACTTTGGAGAAGCGAATATCCTGGATGAAAATGCGGATGTTGTGCGAGTTATGACCATTCATAAAAGTAAGGGATTAGAATTTCCGATTTGCTTTGTGTGTGGACTTACAAAACAGTTTAATCTCATGGACATCAGGCAGGCAATCCTGATGGATGTGGAGCTTGGAATCGGTGTGGACTATATTGACCCGGATATGCGAATAAAGCGCAAGACGTTGCGTAAGAATATCGTAGCACAGCGCATGAAGGAGGACACAAGAGGTGAGGACTTGCGAGTGCTGTATGTAGCGCTCACAAGAGCTAAGGAGAAGCTGATTTTGACGGCCTATGAAGAGGATATAGAGAAAAAGCTGAAAAGTAACCTGTATCTGACTTTTGAAGAGGGAGAAAAGCTGCCATATTCTGTTATGATGTCGGCATATTCGTATTTTGACCTGATTCTTGCTGCGCTTATGCGACATCCGGGTATAAAGGAGATATTAGAGAGATATGGTTTAGAATATGAACAGCATCCGCTCCCTTATCAGGAAATTCCGCTAAAAATTATGTTACAGGAGGCAAATGCCATAAGTGGCGGAGAGGTAAGAGAGCTTGGCAGAGCAGCAGCTTTGGAAGAAACCTTAGAGCAGGCTTCAGAAGGTGTGGATAAGGAATTAGCAGAAAAATTACAGGAAAAACTTTCTTTCCAATATCCGCATGCGTATTTAGAAGGACTTATGGTAAAGACAACTGTGTCGGAGCTGAAAAAGGAGGCTTATGAGGAAGCATTGGAACCGGCTGCAGAGTTGTTTACAATGGAAAGAGAACCCTATATTCCAAGCTTCGTGAAAGAAGAGGAAATGATTCTGGGTACACAGTATGGTACGGCAGTGCATAAGGCAATGGAGCTGTTTTCTTTTTCAGGAGAGTATACAGAGAATGGAAATTATGTAAATCTGATTCGCGCAGAAATGGAAAGCTGGATAGCACAGGGACGTGTGACACAGCAGGATATTGCCTGTGTGAGCCCATATAAAATTGTTGATTTCTTGAAATCTTCTCTTGCGAAAAATATGATTCAGGCAAAGAAGCGGAACGGACTCTTTAAGGAACAGCCTTTTGTGCTCGGTATATCTGCAGATAAACTGAATCCGAAATTCCCGCAGGAAGAAACGGTTCTGATACAAGGTGTAATTGATGCCTTTTATTATGATGAAAACGGCGATATTGTGTTACTTGATTATAAAACAGATAAAGTAGAGAAGGCAGAAGAATTGGTTGCGCGCTACAAGGCACAGCTTGATTATTATCAGGAAGCCTTGGAGCAGATAACCGGGAAAAAAGTAGTAAAGCGCTATATTTATTCCTTTAAATTGAATGAGGAGATAGAAGTATAATAAAATGGTTATTTATTCTATGCGCAACTGATTTTTTGTGATAATATGGACAGAAAAATAAACAGCAAGGAGAGACAAAGAATGTTCGAGTATATTTTATTTGACTTAGATGGAACATTAACAGACCCAAAAGAAGGCATTACTAAGTGTGTACAATATGCACTGGCGAGTGTCGGCATTGACGAGCCGGATTTGGATAAGCTAGAGCCGTTTATCGGACCGCCTCTTGCGGACAGCTTTATGGAGTTCTATGGCTTTGACAGAGAACAAGCCATGAAGCTGGTAGATAAGTACAGAGAGAGATTTACAGACGTTGGCATGTATGAGAATACGGTGTATCCGGGGATTCCGAATATGTTAAAGGAGTTAAAGGAGGCGGGCTGTAAGATTTCGATTGCATCAAGCAAGCCGACAGAGCTGGTAGAAGGAATTCTTGAACATTTTGATATTCGCAAGTACTTTGATGCTGTGGTAGGAAGCAATATGGACGGAACCAGAGTAAAAAAGGAAGAGGTTGTAGAAGAAGCTCTTCGCCAGCTTTCCTGTGTTAAAGAAAAGACTGCTATGGTTGGAGACAGAAAGTTTGACATAGAGGGAGCAAAGGCTTTTGGATTAACCGGAATCGGTGTGTCCTTCGGATATGCTGCAGAGCATGAGCTGGAAGAAGCCGGAGCAGAGTATATCGTAGACACGGTGGAAGAGTTGAAGAATTTATTGCTGGGGGACAATGTGCAAAATCCATAGACGGAAGATTTTGTACATGATAAATTTGTGCAAAGCACAAATTTACAATATATGGAAAGGTGTGGTTAGTGAAATGGCTAAGATACAACATAAACGAGAGAAACCATTGGAAAAGGCATGGTATATTGTAAAGCCATTTTTGTTATATACTGTGGTAAAGACAGTTGCTATTTTCAGTCTTGCATTATTGCTTCCATCCATTCCGATTGCAGGATTGGATGCGTGGGTGGAAAATCATAGTATGCTTTTAAGCACTACCATCAACGGAGTGGCTGCGTTAATCGGAGTAGCAGTTGTTTTGAGAGATTTTATAAAGGAAATGTCAACCGTTGGAGAGATGGATATAGACAGTGGAGTAATAAAGCAACTGATTACCTGTATGAGAAATGGCATAAACAATTGTAAGGACAAGGCATTTTCACTGGCAGCAGTTGTGTCATTAGGAATTAGTGCAGCTTTGGCACTGAATATCTTTGTGGAGCTGTTATCGGTACAGTCAGAAAAATATGATAATGTCGAGGCAATACAGTACTCGGTTCCGTTATGGCTTGGCTTGATTTTATATGGACTGGTATCACCGATTGCTGAAGAGATTATATTCAGAGGTATTACTTATAATCGTATGAAGCGATTTTTTGGCATTGTACCGTGTGTGATAGTGACCTCGCTTCTCTTTGGAGGCTTTCATGCTAATTTACCTCAGTTTCTATATGGAACCTGTATGGGAGTGTTGATGGCATTGGTGTATGAATGGGTAAAGACCTTTGCGGCTCCATTGTTGCTACATATGGCAGCGAATATATTTATCTTTGTGTTGTCGTTTGTAGAACTGGAAATAGCAAGCTGGATTATGGGATGTGTATTTGCAGTGATAGCAGCGGTATTGGTGTATTGTTTGCATAGAGGTTCTAAGAAGTCTTGCTCGTCATTTTAGTCCTGGCGGTAGAATTTATTGGAATGGTGAGTGTTTGGAAGAATACTATTGTATGAAATATTAAAGTGGCTACAGCTTGTTTGAATTTGCAGTAAAAAAGAATAAGCATTAAAAAAGGAGCATGGATGTGCTCCTTTTTTAATACTTATTTCGTTCATATGATGAATCTAAAACAGAAAAATACTATTCAGCTTTCTCTTTTAAGAAATCATATTGAGACATAAACAATTTATAATATTCACCCTTCTGCGCAATGAGTTCATCATGATTACCTTTTTCAAGGATGGTTCCTTTATCAACATACATAATACAATCTGCATTCTTAATCGTAGAAAGTCTATGTGCGATAATGAAAGAGGTTCGTCCCTCCAAAAGCTTATTCAAGCCTTGCTGCAACAGGATTTCTGTTTCGGTATCAATGCTTGAGGTTGCTTCGTCAAGAATTAGGATAGCCGGATTTTCGAGCAATGCTCTTGCAAAGCTGATAAGCTGACGTTGTCCGGCAGAAAGTCGGCTTCCTCGCTCATTTACCTGTGTCTGATAGCCGTTCTCCAGATTCATAATGAAGTCATGGGCGCATACAGTTTTTGCAGCTCGGATAACATCCTCATCCGTAGCGGTGGTATTACCATAGCGGATATTGTCCATGATGGTTCCGGAGAAAATAAAGCTATCCTGCATCATGATACCCATCTGTTTACGAAGTGACTTTAAGGTTGCTTTGGAAATATCATGTCCGTCAATCAGAATTTCGCCGGAGTCTACGTTGTAGAAACGGCTGATGAGATTGACAATAGTAGATTTTCCGGCACCGGTTGGTCCTACGATAGCATAGGTTTCGCCCGGTTTTACTGTAAAGTTTACTTTATTCAGTATCTGAATACCATCTTCATAGCTAAAACATACATCGCGGAAGGTTACTTCGCCTTGGATAGGTGGAAGCTCTGTTGCATTCGGTGCATCCTTAACACGAACCGGCTCATCAATGGTTTCAAAGATTCGCTCTAAGTAAGCGATGGCTGTAAGCAGCGAATTATAGAATGCTGCCAGTGTATTAATCGGTTCCCAGAATCTTGAAATATAGGAAGTAAAAGCGATTAAGATACCAATGGTTACACCGTATAAGCTGTTGGATATCCAGCCAATACCGACTACATAAATGACAGCGGTAGTGACTGTTGAAATAGAGTCGATACAAGGCCACATCAGGAAATTGTATTTTACTGCTACCATCCATGCATCACGATAGCTGCCACTGAGGCGGTTGAAAATAGAAGTATTTTCCTTTTCGCGCACAAAGGATTGTGTAACGCGGATTCCATTGATGCTTTCTGCAATATAGGCAGTCAGATTAGACTGCTTATTACTCTGAATCTGCCAAGCCCTACGCTGTCTTTTCTTAACAGCAACTACAACGACTGCCAAAACAGGAAGTCCGCAAAGGCAGATTAAAGTAAGTCTGGTATGAATGGAAAACATAAATACCAGAATGAAAATCAGATTGCATAAGTCAGTAATGGTATTAATAATACCATTTGAAAGCAGGTCACTAAGGCTGTTTACATAGTTTACAACTCGAACCTGTATCTTTCCATGAGGTCTTTCATCATAGTAAGAAAATGGAAGCTCCTGCAAATGGCAGAACAAGTCACTTCTTAACTGATGAACAATATTCTGACCGATGCGGCTTGTGATTCGGATTTTCCACCGAATACATACACAGGTATAAAGGATTATTAAAACGGCAATGACAGTAATACGAATAACTGCCTGAATATCCTTTGCAGGAATATACTCGTCCATGATTTTCATGATAAAGGTAGGAAAGAGCATAGTTAATGCAGAAGAAGACAGCATAAGGAATAAAGCAAGTGCCATCTGTCCAGCGTAAGGTTTCACATAATGGGAAAGACGTTTTAATTGATTCAGGTCAAATTTATCTTCCAACACTTCATCCACATCATATTTATTTCTTGCCATGTTCCTCGCCTCCCTTCATATATTGTTCATACTCTCCGTACTGATGACGGAATACGGTAGCATAATAGCCGTCATTTGCTAAAAGCTCATCATGTGTACCCTGCTCTACAATACGTCCTTCATTTAAGACGAGAATCAGGTCTGCATCCTTAATAGAAGAAATTCTGTATGCAACGACAAAGATAGTACACTTACGATCAAAGGAATTCAGATGTTTTAACTGCTTCTGAATATAGCTTTCAGTTTCCATATCAACTGCGGAAGTAGTATCATCAAGAATCAGAATGGAAGGCTCCTTCAAGAGAGCTCTTGCCAGGGAAATTCTTTGCTTCTGTCCGCCGGAAAGACCAACGCATCGTTCACCGACAATGGTGTCATAACCATCGGGCATTGCCTGTATAAAATAGTTTGCATCAGCCATAATGGCAGCTTTCTTTACTTCCTCAAAGGAACAGTCCGGGCGGCTGTAAGCAATATTACCTTCTATCGTATCGGAGAAAAGGAAGACATCCTGCATAGCCATACCGATATTCTGTCTAAGATTGTAGAGGTCTAGATCCTTAACATTAATGCCATCAACAAGCACTTCACCCTCGGTAACATCATAGAAACGGCAGAGCAGATTCATAATGGTAGATTTTCCTGAACCGGTAGAACCAAGAATACCAACGGTTTGCCCACTCTTAACTTCAAAGCTTACATTATGTATAATTGCTTCATCATCAGCGCTGTAGGAAACATTTTTAAAGGAAACGTCACCGTTCAGTTTCTTACGTTTGATTCCGCTCTTTGGACGTTTTACATTAGGTTCTTCGCTGTAGGTTGCATAAATCTTTTCCACAGAGGTGGTAAAACGCTGAATGTCGTTAATTCTCCAGCCTATCTGTCGAAGCGGATTCATGAGCATCCATAGATATCCATTAATGGTTACATAGTTACCAAGAGTCATGTTACCTTTGATAACCATAATACTACCAATCAGCATAAGAATAACAGTCAGCATATTAGAGAGAAATTCAAACTGTGGAACATATTTTGTCCAGATTTCGGCTGCTGCAAGTTCTGCATCGCGATAGCCGTCATTTTCTTTATTAAATTTTTCGATTTCAAAATCTTCCTTTGAGAATGCCTTAACGACACGGTTACCGCTGACATTTTCCTGTACAAAGGTATTCAGGGATGAAAATTGTTCACGGATTCTCTGAAAGAGAGGTCTTCCGTTTTTGGTCTGGCTAAATGTTACAGCCGCTGCAATAGGAAGAACAATAAGCATGCAAAGTGCTAATTGCCAGCTGGCTGTAAATATCATAACCAGGGCAAAAAAGAATAGAAATACATTTTCATAAACCTGATAGATAACAAATGCGATAAAATGACGAATCGCATCCATATCACCGGTCTGGCGGCTAAGCAAGTCACCAGTTCTCTTCTTATTGTAGAAGTTGAAATCTTCCTGAAGCAGCCTGCGGTATACGGTATCACGCATAGTGAAGAGGACATCCTGAGAGCAGGTTTCAAAGATAACCTGTGACCAGAAACGACACAATCCTCGGATAATCGTAATAACCACAAGAAGCGCAATCAGCTTTGGTAAAAGCTCATAGTGTCCGGCTGTAATGACATCATCGACAATGGAGCCGGATACAATCGGTTTTACGATGGCAAGTACAGAAATAAAGGTAACCAGCACTAAACCAAAAACCATTTTCGCATTATGCTTCTTAAGGAAGGAGTAAAACCACGATAGAGCAGTCATAATAAAATCCCCCATAAAATAGTTAATAATTGTTAATTGGTAACTTAAAAATAGAAATAATAACTTAATTTCATACTATTATAGTCAATATAAATCCGATTAGGAAGATGAAAAATATTACGTTTAAATACAATTATTGTTCATTTCTATTCTATCCTTACAAATTATATTCATAGACAGATGTTGTGGAACGCTATCATAATGATTGAGATAAAAATATGGTTTGCTACTTGCGAATCGAACGTACGTGTGTTATTATAGTAGCAAACAAATGTTCTGTAGTCAAGAAGAAGTTATTGGGGCATAACGAGTGTGAACAGTAACGTGTTATCGGAAATCCGAAAGAAGGAAAGAGATAGAATGAAACAAGAGATTATGTTAGGAGATAAGCAGGAAATACCTGAAGTTGTGAAGAATAGTAATGCAATAGAAGCCTTTGCGAAACGTCAGCAGACGATTATGGATAAGCTGAAAATATTGACAGATGCCGCTAAATATGATGTTTCCTGCAGTTCATCGGGAGTGGAGCGAAAAGGAAACGGAAGAGATATGGGAAACTGTTCGGCGGCAGGAATTTGCCATAGTTTCTCAGCGGACGGACGTTGTATTTCTTTATTAAAAATACTGTTTTCCAATGAATGTGCTTATGATTGTAAATATTGTATAAATCGAAGAAGTAATGATGTACCACGGGCAACCTTTACACCGGATGAGGTATGCGAGCTTACCATGAATTTTTATAGAAGAAATTATATAGAAGGCTTATTTCTTAGTTCCGGTATTGTTAATAATCCGAATTACACCATGGAGCTTATCTATCAGGCAATATACAAGCTCCGGAATGTATATCGCTTTCGGGGGTATATTCATGTGAAGGGGATTCCTGGAACAGACCCTTTACTCATTCAGAAGATTGGATTTCTGGCAGACAGAATGAGTGTGAATCTGGAACTACCAACAGCAGATGGATTGAAGAAGCTTGCACCAAATAAACATAGGAAAAACATCTTAGCACCTATGCGCCAGATTCAGCAAGGGATACAACAGTCTAAAAATGAAGTCATTTTATATAAGAATGCACCGGAATTTGTTCCCGGAGGACAGTCGACCCAGATGATTATCGGAGCAACGCCGGAGAGTGATTATCAGCTTATGATGGTGACACAGAGTTTATATGAGAATTTTGCATTAAAAAGAGTTTATTATTCGGCTTACGTTGGAATTAATGAAGATAAGGAGCTTCCGGCAGTTACCGGAGGGACACCATTGTTAAGAGAACACCGCCTTTATCAGGCAGACTGGCTTTTGCGTTTTTATCATTTCAGGGCAGAAGAATTGCTGAGTGAAAAAAAGCCTAATTTCAATATCTTATTGGACCCGAAATGTGATTGGGCATTGCAGCATTTGGAACAGTTTCCGGTTGAGATAAACCGGGCGGATTATCAAACCCTTCTGCGTGTACCGGGAATTGGTGTAAAGAGTGCACAGCGCATCTGTGGAGCGAGGAGAACAGCAAGGCTTACCTTTGAGGATTTGAAGAAGCTTGGAGTAGTATTAAAGCGAGCGTTGTACTTTATTACCTGTAGTGGGAAGATGATGTATAACACGAAATTAGAGGAAGACTATATTACGAGGAATTTGCTTTCTGTGCATGAGAGACTTCCTTTTGATAGAGATGGTGTGACATATAAACAGCTTTCACTATTTGACGATGGACAGGAGAATGTAAGACTGTTTGAGCATGTGGCGGGAGCACGGCTTAAGATACCAAGTGGTTCCGTGTAAGAGTACACATGCGAGGATGTGATGCAGTTATGATGGAATAAAGATTTCAGGAGGTAGACATGGAAGAATATGTATTTATTTGTGAGGATAGTCTGGAAGGCATATTCTCTGGTGTTTATGAGGCATATGAGTTTAAAAAGGAAGAGGGAATAGAAAGTCATGATATACTGCATCTTGCGGTAAAAGAACCTGATATGTATAGATTGTTTACACAGTATATCAGGCTGGAAACAAACGAAGAGAAAGCAAAGAAGGTAATCCGAACCATAAAGAGAGAATTAGGGGAGCATACTTACTATGATTTGTGTCTTGCTGCTATCTGTGTGGATGAGGAGAAGGCAGATGCTATTTATCATACAATTGTAACGGGGTTAAAGTATCATGATAAGAATGTATTTGCAAGACTTCATGATAAGGCTGTTCATAAGGCATTTACATGTAGAAGAAACGCTGCGA
Organism: Lachnospiraceae bacterium; assembly: GCA_017440575.1. Lineage (GTDB taxonomy): Bacteria > Bacillota > Clostridia > Lachnospirales > Lachnospiraceae > COE1. The sequence goes on from JAFSGY010000063.1 coordinate 27,836, forward strand.
ATGAACTGCACTATTGTAAGGAATTTTTGCGATTTGAAGAGCTTGAAAATGGTATTTTGTATGCTAAGATTGGACCGAAGAATCATGTATTGCCATTTCTTGTGCCGCATTTTGCAGATAGACTTCCGGCAGATAACTTTGTCATTTATGATGAAACACGTGGAGAGTTTGCACTTCATCCAAGGTACAAGCAATGGTATTTGGTAACCAACCATGAATTTGATGAGAGGGAGCTTGTATATTCGGAGGAAGAACAGGTATATAGGGAGTTATTTACAGAATTCTGTCAGACCATTGCAATAGAAGAACGTATCAATCTGAAGCTTCAAAGGCAGATGTGTGCATTAAGATATCGACCATATATGGTAGAATTTCAATAATTGCTATTTTTCTAGTTGCACGCAAATGCACAAAATGAAAAGATTCGATTGTCAAAACAAATGATTTTATACAACAAGTGTCTATAGTATACAATTTTTACTTTTTTTAATTAGTTAAAGTTAATATATGAAAAGAAAAAATGTACTTAAATAAATACAAAGAAACGGTAAAACTGACGAAAGTATTCTAATAAATGGAAAATCTGTTTACTTTATTTTATTTTTGGGTATAATAATTTAAAGATGTTAGAGACAGTAACATGACTTTTCTGAAATAATAGAAGAGTGTTCGTCATTATGACGAAGAAAGGTAGAAGACAATGAAAGAGCGTAAGATTAAGATGAGACCGGAAGAGGTCAAGGATTTTGTGTATGAGGCTTCTAAATGTGATTTTGACATTGACATTTTTTACAATCACTACATTATTGATGCTAAGTCTATCTTAGGTGTTATGGGATTAGATTTTAATTCTACCCTGACTGTAAAGTATGCAGGTTATAATCACGATTTTGAGAATTGTGTAAATAAATTAGCAATCGCTTGCTAGTAAAAAGGGCGCTGCCGAGGGCAGTAATTGACTCCCTATGTAGGATAGAGTAAACTATCCTACATAGGGATTTTTTTATCTATAGGGAATTTACTATAGAGTAAAAGTTTATGTGCCCGTAAAAGTAAAGCAGGAGGAGAGTGTGTGGAAATTCGTGTATCCGTAAGACAGCTTGTGGAATTTATTCTGCGAGAAGGAGATATTGACAATAGAAGAACGGGTGGCTCTGATACAGCGATGCAGGAGGGAAGTAGAATTCACCGCCTGATTCAACGAAGAATGGGCTCAGATTATCATGCAGAAGTAGCGTTAAAATACAGCTGGAATGCCGGAGCTTACGATATTATTGTGGAAGGGCGTGCAGATGGTATTATTGATTTTGACTGGGAAAGACATATCACAGAGAAGGCAGTAATGACCAAAGAGGATCATGAGAAACAGGTGCTTCCTGCTATTAGTGAGGAAAAAAAGGTTATTGTAGATGAAATCAAAGGTACCTATAAAGAATTAAGACGAATTCAAAAGCCCATAGCGGTTCACTTGGCACAGGCAAAATGCTATGCCTATATCTATGCAGAGCAATGTGGGCTAAAAGATATTGGTGTCAGGATGACTTATTGCAATCTAGAAACGGAGGAAACGAAATACTTCCATGAGGATTATACCTTTATCGAACTTCGAAGCTGGTTTGAAGAACTTATGGAGGAATATAAAAAGTGGTCTGATTTTCAGTTTGCGTGGACAAAGACAAGAACAGATTCCATTAAGGCACTTTCCTTTCCGTTCCCATACAGAGAGGGGCAAAAAGAACTGGTTACCTATGTATATCAGACCATATATCATAAGCGGAAGCTGTTTCTGGAGGCACCAACAGGCGTAGGTAAGACCATATCTACCGTGTTTCCGGCAGTTAAGGCTTTTGGTGAAGGAATGGTAGAGAAGATATTTTATCTAACGGCAAAGACGATTACCAGAACGGTTGCACAGCAGTGTTTTGCCCTTCTTGCAGGGAAAGGGCTTAGAATGAAAACTGTAATACTGACGGCAAGGGATAAAATCTGTTCGTTGGAAAAGGCAGAATGCAATCCGGATGCATGTCCATATGCGAAGGGACATTTTGACAGGATTAATCAGGCAATGTATGACCTTCTTACCAAGGAAGACCATTTTTCAAGGGAAACGGTACTGGAATATGCACAGAAACATATGGTGTGTCCGTTTGAAATGGCACTTGATATGAGTTTGTTTTCGGATGCGGTTATATGTGATTATAATTATGTATTTGATCCTAAGGTGTATCTGAAGCGATTTTTTGCAGATGGAAATGGGAAAAAAAACTATATTTTTTTAATCGATGAGGCACATAATCTGTTGGAGCGAGGAAGAGAGATGTATAGTGCTTCTTTGATTAAGGAGGAGTTTCTAAAGGTCAAGAAGCTTGTTGGAGAAAAATCACAAAAGCTTGCAAAACAGCTTGAAAAATGTAACAAAGAACTGCTTGCTATGAAGCGACTTTGCGAGAATTATAGGGAAGAGGAGATGATTGCACCATTTGTTATGGCATTGACCAGAGCCTATGGAACGATGGACGAATTCTTAGAAGAGCATGAAAGCTTTGAGAGCAGGGATGAGGTACTAGAGTTATATTTCCAGATGGCTCATTTTCTGAACATGTATGAAATCATGGATGAGAATTATGTTTCTTATAGTCAATTACTTTCCGATGGAGATTTTATGCTGAAGCTGTTCTGTGTGAATCCGGCCAATAATTTGAAGCAATGCATGAAAAATGGACGAAGCAGTATTCTCTTTTCAGCAACCTTTTTGCCCATTCAGTATTATAAGAAGCTGCTTGGCGGAGAAGCGGAGGATTATGAGGTGTATGCAAAGTCGACCTTTGAAGAGGAGAAACGGGCGCTTTTGTTTGCGCGAGATGTAACCAGTAAATATACAAGGCGTAGTACAGAGGAATTTCGTAAGATAGCAAGATATTTGTATGAGATTGTGCACCAAAGATATGGTAACTATATGGTATTCTTTCCATCTCATGCTTTTTTGGAAGAGGTCTATGAGATCTTCATGGAGGAATATTTTGATGAAAATATCATGGAATGCGTTGTTCAGGAAGACTATATGAGCGAAGCCAAAAGAGAAGAGTTTTTAAAGAAATTTGAAGGAAACGAGAGCTGCAATCTGACAGAGCAAATTGCTTTTGAGATTGAAGAGGAAGATGAGACTATTTTGATTGGTTTTTGCGTGATGGGAGGCATCTTTTCAGAAGGAATTGACCTAAAAAAAGACAGCCTGATTGGTGCGATAATTGTTGGGACGGGGATTCCACAGGTTTGTTGTGAACGGGAGCTTCTGAAGAATTATTTTGATGAACAGGGAGAAAATGGCTTTGACTATGCATATCGGATACCCGGAATGAATAAGGTATTGCAGTCGGCAGGGCGAGTGATAAGAACTGCAGATGACATTGGTGTTATCGCATTATTGGATGAGCGATTCTTAGAATATCAGTATAAGAGGATGTTTCCGCGTGAATGGAATCAATATGAAGTGGTGAATGTGGATGAAGTCGCAAAAAGGGTGGAAAAATTTTGGAATGACTGGTTATAAAAGTGTATAATCTGACTATTTAATTTTGAGGAAAAGGTCAAAAAAGGTAAAAAAACGCACGTTATTGTGTTTTTTTGCGTTAAAATGTGCAAATTCGACAAAAAGTGACAATTGTGGATAACTATGTGGAAATGGTGGGTTACTCACTAAAATCAATTGTGTTGGAATGTGGATAGAATAGAAAATATAAAAAAAGAATCATTTCCGAGGAACTTTTGGATATGAAAAACAGGATATTCATCATAGCTTTTAGGAAAAAACAAAAACTGCAAATTGTATAAATTGAATGATAAATTTAACGTAAAAAAAATCAATACTATAAAATGTCAGAAAAAATACCTCAAGGCAAAATGCCTTGAGGTATTGTCGATAAATCATTTACAATTATCCCATAATCACTTCAACATTTACTTCCTTTTTGCTGGAATCAAATGGAATGATACAGCCATCAACAGCAACGCCGTCAACTGTCATAGAAGCAACGCCCTTTTGAACGTTATTTGGATTCTTTACGGTTATGTGATATACCACATCACGATAGCTTCTGGTTAAGGAAAAATCGCCAAAATCATCTGGAATACATGGATTCACGCTTAAACCGTTATGAGTAGGATATACACCAAGAATGTACTGCGAGATATTAACAAAGGTCCATGCGGCAGTACCTGTTAACCAGATGTTCTTAGCTTCTCCGTGATATTTAGCATCACGTCCTGCAACCATCTGTGAATATACATATGGCTCTGTTCTGTGAATCTCACTAATCTCTTCTACATAAGCAGGACAAGTCTTCTGATAGATTTCAAAGGCTCTGTCACCACGTCCGATAACAGTTTCAGCGATAGAAACCCAAGGGTTATTGTGACAGAAGATACCTGCATTCTCTTTGTATCCTGGTGGATAGGAAGAGATTTCACCAAGCTCAAGGTGATATTTTGTATAAGCAGGCTGTAAAATCATAACACCATATTTCGTATCAAGACGTTCTTTTACGGAGTTTAAAGCCTTTTCGGCAAGTCCTTCTTCTACACCAACACCGGCAAGAACACAGAAGCCCTGTGGCTCGATGTAGATCTGACCTTCTTCACATTCTTTAGAACCAACCTTGTTGCTGTACGCGTCATATGCTCTGACGAACCATTCGCCATCCCAGCCATCTTTTAAAATGGCATCATACATAACCTTAACCTCAGCTCTTGCACGGTCTGCCTCGGCCTGATCGTTCAGAAGCTCCGCAAGCTGTGCGTATTCTTCGCCGTATTTTACAAACATACCTGCAATAAATACGGACTCTGCCACAGGTCCTTCACTTGGTCCAAAGGTCTGGAAGGATTCACCCGGATGTTCAGAGAAACAGTTCAGGTTCAGACAGTCATTCCAGTCTGCACGTCCTATTAATGGAAGGTTATGAGGACCCTTGTGATTTACAATATAATCAAAGGAACGCTTTAAGTGATCCATAAGTGGAGCAGCAACGCTCATGTCATTATCAAAAGGAACCATTTCCTTCAAAATAGAAAGGTCACCTGTTTCACGTATGTAAGCACTTGTTCCTGCAATCAGCCATAATGGGTCATCGTTGAAGCCGCTTCCGATGTCGGAGTTGCCCTTCTTGGTTAATGGCTGATACTGATGATAGGCACTTCCGTCTTGGAACTGAGTGGATGCAATGTCAATGATTCTTTCTCTTGCTCTGTCTGGAATCAAGTGTACAAAACCAAGTAAATCCTGACAGGAATCGCGGAATCCCATACCACGGCCGATACCTGATTCATAGTAAGAAGCAGAACGGCTCATGTTGAAGGTAACCATACACTGGTACTGATTCCAGATATTAACCATACGGTTAACCTTGTCATTGGATGATGACACAGAATACTTGGATAATAACTTCTCCCAGTATTCATTTAATTCAGTAAAAGCCTTTTCCACGGCTGCATCGGAGTCATACTTTGCAATCATGGCATTTGCAGGAGCCTTGTTTACTACATTTGGCGCCTCAAACTTCCGATCCTGTGGATTCTCTAAATATCCAAGCAGGAAGACGAAAGACTTCTCCTCGCCCGGAGCAAGGGAAATATTTAATTGGTGTGCGGCAATAGGAGCCCAACCACTTGCCATGGAATTTGTACATGCGCCTGCAAGAACCGCCTCCGGCTTATCGGCACCATTGTAAGTGCCAATAAAGCTCTCGCGAATGGTATCAAAGCCGTCTACTGGAGCATTTACAGTGTAAATAGCATAGTGATTACGTCTCTCTCTGTATTCTGTTTTATGATAAATAGTAGAACCGATAACTTCCACTTCACCAGTGCTTAAATTTCTCTGGAAGTTGCGAGAATCATCATCTGCGTTCCAAAGACACCACTCTACATAAGAGAAAAGGGAAATTTCTTTTGCGGAATCAGAAAGATTCTTGATTTTAACCTGGGAAATTTCACAATTGTCATTCATAGGAACAAAGCTAAGAACAGATGCCTGTACGCCATTCTTAGAAGAGGTAAAACGGCTGTAGCCGATACCATGACGACATTCATAGGAATCAAGTTCGGTTTTGGTTGGCTGCCAGCCGGGATTCCATACGGTATCACCGTCTTTAATATAGAAATATTTACCGTTTGTATCATAAGGAACGTCATTATAACGATAACGAGTCAGTCTTAAAAGCTTAGCATCCTTATAGAAGGTGTATCCACCACAGGTATTGGATATTAAAGAAAAGAATTCATTACATCCAAGATAGTTAATCCATGGTAATGGTGTTTTTGGAGTTGTGATGACATATTCACGATTCGCGTCATCAAAATATCCGAATTTCATACGCAATTCTCCTTTACAATATAAATATTTAGAAAAATAAAGTAAACGTTTAAGTAAACCTGTTATGCTCGCATTATACATAATATATGGAATAAAAGCAAGGAAAATATTTGATAAATGGGCATGAAAAAGAAAAATAAGAAAAACTTAATCGTTTTATAAAAGGTTTTAGTTGGATGTAAAATAAACTAATTCGTCTTCGTTTGCAAAATAAAATAAATACAATAATATAAGAAAAAAACGTGCAATAATCAGAAAATAAAAGGGGTGAGAAGTTATGGAAAGTAAAAAGTGAATAAAAAAATGAAAAAAGGTATTGCAATATTGTGCAAAATGATATATCATTAATTACGTAATCGATTAAGCGATAAGGGAGGAGCATACATATGGTATCTATGAAAGACATTGCTGCTAAGTGTGGCGTGTCGGTAGCTACGGTTAGCAAGGCATTAAATAATCATAGCGACATAGGGGGAGAGACCAAGGCTATGGTCAGGCAGACAGCAAAGGACATGGGATATCATCCGAATGTTTCTGCGAGAGCCTTAAAAACAAATAGAACCTATAATTTGGGGATTTTGTATTCGGATAAGGCAAAAAGTGGTCTGACACATGATTATTTTGCTTCTGTGATAGAACATTTTCGATTAACAGCAGAAAATGAAGGGTATGATATTACTTTTTTGAATAACTCCAGAAAACGTAAGGATAAGATGAGTTATCTTGCACATTGTCGATATCGTGGATTGGATGGAGTGGTAATTGTCGCTTCTGAATATAATGACCCGGAAGTGATTGAACTTATGCAGAGTGATATCCCGTTGGTGTTAATTGATTATATATATAACGAGAGGATTTCTGTCGTGTCGGATAATGTCGAAGGTATGGTAGCATTGACGGAGTATATATGCCAGTGTGGACATACGAAAATTGCGTATCTGTATGGAGAACCGTCAGCTGTGACAAGAAATCGTTTGACGAGTTTCTATAACTGTATGGAGAAATATCAGATTATGGTTCCTGATGAGTATGTAAGAGAAGCACAATACCGAAACTCATACGTTGCAGGAATGATAACAAACGAATTGTTAGATTTACCGGAACCTCCTACTTGTATTATCTATGCAGATGATTTCTCTGCAATAGGAGGAATGAATGCTATAAAGGATAGAGGCTTGAAGGTACCGGAGGATATTTCAATAGCAGGATATGATGGGATTTTGATTGCTTCACAGATAGAGCCGGTTTTGACGACGTATAAACAGGATACGAAGGAAATAGGAACACTCGCAGCGAGTAAGCTGATTGAACTGATACAGAAACCTAAGTCAACCATTGCAACGTCTTATACGGTGACAGGACAGCTTATAGAAGGTAAATCGGTAGCTAAGCCAAAAAAATAATAACAGGATTTACAAGGGGAATATTAAACCGGAAACGGTTTGGTATAGATATTATTAATCACATTATTTCATAAGGGAGGAATAATTCATGAAGAAAAGATTAGTTAGTATTTTATTATCAACAGCAATGGTGGCAGCAGCTTTAAGTGGCTGTGGCGGTTCAGGGGAGACAGCCACTACAACAGAAACTAAGACAGAAACAAAGGCTGATACTGCAGCAACTGATGCAACAGCAACAACAGACGCAGCAGCATCCGCAGATGGTGCCTATGCCGGTGAATTAGAGATTATGCATTATTCTACATCAGAAGAATCACAGGGTAATGGTGGTTCAGATGGATTCCGTACTGTGTTAGCAGAGTGGGATGAAGCGCACCCTGACATTACATTGACACAGAATGTTCTTGCTAATGCAGAATATAAGACACAGATTGCTACTCTTGCAGCAGCAGGTGATCTTCCGGATGTATTCTTATTACAGGGTATGAATACCATTGAATGGGCAAAGCAGGGCTTAATTCTTGATTTAACAGAGACAATTAAAGCTTCACCATATTATGCGGACTATAATACAGCATACTTTACACCATTTACAGCAGATGACAAGATATATGGTTATCCATGTCTGACAGGTGGTACATGTACTGTAGTAATCTATGATAAGCAGATGTGGAAGGATGCAGGCTATGATGCGTTCCCTTCAACATGGGATGAAGTAGAGAAAGCAGCAGAATACTTTAATGGACAGGGAATTACAACAGTTGCATTTGGTAATGGTGGAAAATGGCAGGCTAACTCATGCTTCTTATCTACATTAGGTAATAGATATACTGGACCAGAATGGTTCTCTAGCATGATTTCTAAGGGTGGAGCATCCTTTGAGGATCCAGAGTTTGTAAAGGCTTTGGCTGAGACTCAGAGATTATTCACACAGACAGAAATCTTCAATCCTGATTATAATGCAGTAACAAACGAGGATGCTCGTGAATATTATATTTCCGGTGATGCAGCAGCATTTATCGGTGGAAACTGGGATGAATCTTATATTGCAGCAACCTTACAGGAATCAGATCCTGAGAAATGGGCAAATATCGGATTTGCAGTTCTTCCACAGCCGGCAGATGCAACAGTAGCACCTGATTCACAGAACATTGGTCTTGGTTATGCAGTTGCAATCAACGCAAAGCTTGCAGATGATCCTGCTAAGTTAGAGGCTGCTATTGACCTTGCTGAATATATCACAGGACCGGCATTCTCATCCTTCGTAGCACAGAATTATGCACTTGGTGGACTTACTAAGGTAGCAGATGTTGACTTAAGTGGATTCGATCAGATTACACAGGACTTCTATAACTGGTCTTATGTTGATACAACAACATGTGAAATCTATGACTCTTATATCAACAGTGCTGTATGGGATATATTAAATACAGATTTACAGGATCTTATGAATGGTGATAAGACACCGGAAGAAGTAGCTGCAAATGCACAGGTTGCATATGAGGCAAATTATTAAGCAGTAGATTAAGGAAGCTTCCTAATGATAACGAGCCGTTCTGTTAAGGGCAGAACGGCTCACTTCATAAATTTCCGGGGAGGGGAAAAGATGTTAAAGACAATAAAGCCTAAGGGATGGGTTATCTTCTTATATTTATTAGTGCCGGTAGCGGCGTTTGTTTTTACTGTATTTGTACCGTTGATTACTGCCTTTGTTTATAGCTTTTTTGAATGGAAGGGCGGACCGAATAAAACGTTTATTGGATTAGACAATTATATGACTTTGATTCAGGACGAAGTGTTCTGGCAGTCATTTGGCCATAATATATATTTGGTGGTTGCGTGTATTTTAGGACAGATTGGTATCGCATTTGTACTTGTCATGGTGATTAATTCCAAGCTTGTGAAGTTCAAGACGATTCATAGAACCTTTGGATTTTTCCCAAGTACGATTGCAGCGGTATGTATCGGTTTAATTTGGAATATGATTTATCATTATCAGTATGGAATTATTAACTGGTTTTTAGAGAAGATTGGAAGACCGGATCTGGCTAAGGTATGGCTGAATGAACCGGATCTGGTTATGCTTCTTGTAAGTATTCCTTTGATTTGGCAGTATATAGGATATTATATGGTTATTATCATGTCTGCAATTGCATCGATTGATACTGAGGTTTTTGAAAGTGCTGAGATTGATGGTGCCAATGCATTTCAGAGAGCTGTATATATCGTATTACCATTGATTAAGAATACTATGCTCGTTTGTATTACCTTGTGTATCGCAGGAAACATGAAGGCCTTTGATAATATCTATGTTATGACAAAGGGTGGCCCTGGTACTTCTTCTATGGTTATGGCTATGTATGGCTATCAGATTTCCTTCAGTCAGTCTAACATGGGGTATGGTAGCTGTATTTCTGTAGCGATTTTTGTATTGTCGCTGATTGTTATTGGTGGCTCTCAGGGCTTACTAAAGCGAATTATGCGTGAAAAGGAGGGCTAAAGAATGGCGAATGTAAATACTGAAATTAAAACACATAAACTGCGTGATGGAATTTTGAGTGTGTTTTTGAATCTGGTTATGGCTGTGTTTTCCCTTACCTGTATCTTTCCACTTATATGGATGTTATATTCTTCCTTTAAGGAAAAGAGAGCATTTAACGCAGATATTATTGGACTACCAAAAGAACCTACGTTGACCAACTATATTAGAATTCTGACGAATTCAGATTATCATTTGGGTGAGTCTATGATGAACAGCGTCAGAACAACAGGATTGTCCGTTCTCTTCATTGTATTATTTGGATTTATTGTTGGTTATATTTTGGCAAGAGTGAAGTTTAGAGGAAATCGTTTGCTGTATGTTATGTTCCTAATGGGTATGTTGATTCCGATTCATTCCTTATTAGTTCCGATTTATGTGGTATTCAATAATGCAGGAATCTCAAACAGATGGTTTACGTTGTTACTGCCGTATGTTTCGTTTGGTTTACCACTTGCTATCTTTTTAGTAGAGGGCTATGTAAAGGGGATTCCGATTGCGTTGGAAGAGGCAGCAGCCATTGATGGAAGTAGTTTTTCGAGAACACTTTGGACGATTATTCTTCCTATTTGTAAGCCAATTCTGGTTACCGTAGCGATTATTCAGGTATTTGGTAACTGGAATGAATTCTCGTTTGCGTTGGTGTTGATTAAGGATGTGGCGTTACAGACCGTTCCACTTGCACTGACACAGTTCAAGGGACAGTTTGCATCGGATTATCCGAAACAGATGGCAGCTATGCTGATTACCATGTCACCAATTGTTATTTTGTATTTTGCATTTAGCAAGGAAATCATCAAAGGTATGGTAGCCGGTGCTGTAAAGGGTTAAAAATAAGGTGTTGCTTTATGAGTGAAGTCATTTATAAAGCAACACCTTTTAGTTATTATATTTTTATTAAAAAATCGGTCTAAGAATTTACGATATAGATATGGTATGGTAGAGTAAAAGATACAACAAAGAGGGACGCGGCATGGATAAATAAAAGAATGGAGAAGGAACGATATGAGACAGGAAGAATTCTTACAAAGCTTTCAAGAAGCACTTGCTGGCAAGGTATCAGACACAATTATACAGGAAAATGTAAAGTATTATCGGGATTATATTAGTAATGAGATACGAAGTGGAAAGACAGAGGATACTGTACTACAGTCATTAGGTGATCCAAGACTATTAGCGAAGACAATAGAAGAAAGCCATAAATTTGCGAATGGTGATGATAGTTATACATCTGATAATGGCGGATGGAGCTTTCAGGGGAATCGTGCAGGACAGAAAACACAAACCCAAAATACAGATGTGAAAAAGACATTTAAGATACAAGGATGGCTTGCCCTTGTGAGTGTCGTAGTAGTTTTGATTGCTGTTGTGAGTCTGGTATTTTCGGTATTGTCCTTCTTTGCACCAGTTATCTTGGTAGCGGTAGTAGGGCTATTGGTATATCGTGTGATTACGGGCGATAGTGGACGAAATTGATAGTACTATAAAGATAATATGTAAACTAAGAAAGAACTGTGTTTTTGGGAAAAACTGAATATACAGCTCTTTTTTTATGTTATGAGAGGAGAATGGTTAAAATAATAGACTGAATCAGTCAAGATGATAATGAAAATAAATAAATGAAAAACGGCCACATATGTGACCGTTTTTCGTTAAGGGGAGTATAAATAATTAATATATAAGGGTTGTAAAGAGGATTGAAGGAGTATCTCTTTACTGATATTAGTATATCAATTCTGACCTTAAAGGTCAACATTTTTCAGAAAATAAAAGTTAACAAAACTGAATTATCAGTTTTGTTAATGCTTTCCAAAAGAAACCAAAAATGTAAATGATTTGCACTGTATAAAATGTACTAAATGTGCAAATGATAAATGCGTAACATGTAGAAGTGCACAAGATACTATAAAAGCACAAAAACGTGTTTAAAAAAACGGGGATAAATCCCACGCAAATTTGGAGGTATGTAACATGTCTGGTACAAACAACAATTACGAAGATAAGCAGAACAACAAATTCAACAACAGCACAAAGAACAATTCTCAGAATTTCCAGAATTCTCAGAACGCATCTGGTTCTAACAGCTATCAGGATTCTCAGAATTCTCAGAATGCATCTGGTTCTAACAACCAGAAGAACTGCAAAGATAGCACAAAGAATTCTAATTCTAACAATAATAACAGATAGTAGCATCTCTTCTTTTTAAAATAAAGACAAAGAAAGAGAAGATGCACAAGGGCAGCGTTAATTTGCTGCCCTTTTAAAATACAATTGACTTTGGAATGTGTATGAATGTAATATAGAGTTATGAGAAAATTTGAGTTGATAGCGCCATGCCATTTTGGCTTGGAGGCAGTGTTAAAAAAAGAAATTATTGACCTGGGCTACGATGTGCTTCAGGTGGAGGATGGGCGTGTAACCTTCTTCGGTGATGAAGAGGCAGTGTGCCGTGCGAATATTGGTCTGAGAACAGCTGAGAGAATTCTTATAAAGGTAGGAAGCTTTCACGCAGAAACTTTTGACGAATTATTTGAAAATACAAAGGCACTTCCGTGGGAAGATTACATTCCGGCAGATGGTAAATTCTGGGTTGCAAAGGCGGCAAGTGTTAAGAGTAAGCTCTTTTCACCATCTGACATTCAGTCCATTATGAAAAAAGCCATGGTAGAACGGTTGAAGCAGGTTTATCATGTGAATTGGTTTTCGGAGGAAGGACAAAGCTTTCCTCTTAGAGTATTTCTGATGAAGGATGAGGTAACAGTCGGGCTTGATACAACGGGAGAATCCCTGCATAAGCGTGGTTATAGAAAGTTTACTGCAAAGGCTCCGATTGCAGAGAATCTTGCAGCTTCCCTGATTATGCTGACACCTTGGAATGAGAGCAGGATTTTGGTAGATCCGTTTTGCGGAAGTGGAACAATACCGATTGAAGCGGCATTGATGGCAGCAAATATCGCTCCGGGAATGAAGCGCGGTTTTACGGCTCTAAAATGGGAGCATATTATTGGAAAGGATGTCTGGGACGACTGCTATGAAGAGGCTCGCTCCATGGTTAATACCTCGGTGAAGGTACAGCTGGAAGGCTATGACATTGATCCGGAAATGATAAAGATTGCGAAGCAGAATGCAAGACTTGCAGGTGTAGAGCACATGATACATTTTGAAACCAGAGGTGTAGAGCGATTAGAGCATAAGGGACAGTATGGTTTCCTTATTACCAATCCACCATATGGTGAACGTCTGGAAGAAAAAGCCAATATTCCTCCATTATATAAGAAGATAGGAGAACGATACAAGAAGTTGGATACATGGTCTATGTATCTGATTACTTCTTATGAGAGTGCAGAAAAAGACATTGGAAGAAAAGCAGACCGAAATCGGAAGATTTATAATGGAATGATGAAGACCTATTATTATCAGTTCTTAGGGCCAAGACCACCAAGGAAAAACAGAGAAGAGGCATAGGGAGTCATGGATTTAGTAGAGAAGAGAGCCAGGCTTTATCGGGGAACAGTGATTGCGGCTGTAGCATTTACACTAATTGCATGTGGATTGATGGGATGCTTCAAATACTACGAGGAGTATTTCGATTCGCATGGAAGAATTGCAGTCGTTGCAGAAGCTGCGTTGGTAGAACAAAAGAATGCATCACTAAGTACGATTCGCAAGAGGAACTTTCGTGTGTCCATTGTGGATGAGCCGGGAGCGAAGCTTATCGTTCCCTTCAAGACGCAGACTCAAAAGAGCAATATAACGGTCTGTGAAGAATTTACACAGAGTAAGCTGGTAGTAACTCTGAAAGGGGGTACTTCTTATATAGAAGAAGGTACAAAGCTTATCAGTGATTCTACATGGATGGAGGCTGTTGGAGTATACCGTCAGGATGATGATATCGTGATAGAGGTATACTGTCATGAGGTATGTGGGTATCAGATTGTATATGAAAATGGCATGCTGACGTTGTCTTTTTTGCCACTTCGAGAGCAGTATAATGACTTTATGGTGGTATATACTCCATGGAGTAACCGCAATAATATACATAGAAATGAATGGAATCAGGCAATACAAAAGCTCGAGGAGGAATATTCGGTAAAAATTTTTTCTACCATTGCTATGCAGGAGGAATATACAGCGCAGGAGGTTATGGAGTTTGCAAACCGTGTACATGCAAATATGGTGGTTGGAATGGAGCTTGTGGATTCTCAGGATATGCAGGTGGTAACAGTATGTAATCCGGAATATTTTATTCCTGTATTTGGAAATGTGGAGCTTGCAGCTCTTCAGGAGCAAGAATTTGCACAAAAGACAGGATTGCCGGCAATGGGAGTTCAAGTGATTCGGGAAGCGCAGGACTGGATGAAGCAGTCGGGAGTCCCTACTGCATTGACAAGATTTTGTGTGTCTCTTGATCAGAAAAATGTGGAGCAGAACTATAATCTGAATCAGAAGATGATGGAAGCTCTAGAAAGCATCATAGGACAGGTAATAGAAAGGCATAATGGAAATGAAGATAGATAAAATTATTTTTGCGACAGGAAACGAAGGAAAGATGAAAGAGGTTAGAATGATTTTGGCCGATTTACAGATTCCGGTATTATCCATGAAGGAGGCAGGAATCTCTGCTGATATTGTGGAAAATGGAACTACCTTTGAAGAAAATGCGGTGATTAAGGCGCAGACTATTGCAAAATATGCAGGAAAAGAAGAAAATGTGGTAGTGTTGGCAGACGATTCCGGGCTAGAGATTGATTATCTGAATAAGGAACCGGGAATTTATTCTGCAAGATATATGGGAGAGGATACCTCCTATCGAATTAAGAATGCAAACCTGATAGAAAGATTAGCCGGGATTCCGGATGAAAAGAGAACGGCACGCTTTGTTTGTGCGATTGCAGCAGCTATGCCGGATGGCACCAGCGCAGTCACCAGAGGAACAATAGAAGGAATCATAGGTTATGAGGAAAGAGGAGAAAATGGCTTTGGCTATGATCCGATTTTCTATTTGCCAGAATATCAGTGCTATTCCGCAGAGCTTGCTCCTGAGGAAAAGAATAAAATCAGCCATAGAGGAAAAGCTCTGGAATTAATGAAAGAACAGTTGAGAAATATGATAAATTAGATAATGTAACTATTCAGACAGGTCGAAGCATTTACTGCTGAGACCATAAAAAATGATATGGTAAGTGTCTGTATAGAAGGTCTGCATAGAAAGTGTGCAGACCTTGAAAGAAAAATAATATGAGATCTGAAGGGGAATATTATGAAAATTTTAATTGTAAGTGATACACATCGTAAAAATGATAATTATTTAAATGTTGTACAAAAGCATGGAAAATTGGATATGGTTATACATCTTGGCGATGTGGAGGGAAGTGAATATACAATTGAAGAGGCAGCAGGCTGCCCAGTAGAGATGGTTGCAGGAAATAATGATTTTTTTTCAAATTTTTCTTCAGAAAAGACTTTACAAATAGGTAAGTATCGTGTTATGATAACACACGGTCACCGGTACTACATCGGAATGGGCAATGAAATGCTGAAAGAAGAAGCGATTGCTCAAGGGATGGATATTGTGATGTATGGACATACTCATAAGCCAGTGATTGATATCTCGGATAACATCATTGCGATTAATCCTGGAAGTCTTTCTTATCCTAGGCAGGAGAATAGAAGACCATCATACATAATTATGGATATTGATGAAAAGGGAGAGGCGCATTTTTCGTTACATTTTGTTTAATGAAACACTCAAAGATGAGTGAAAAAAGAAAAAACAAAAAAATAAAAAAAGGTGTTGACAAACGAAAAGATATCATATATAATAACTTTTGTCGCTGAGAGATAAAGCGAAAACAAAGATGAAGAACACCACTTCATTGAATAACGGGGTGTGGCTCAGTTTGGCTAGAGCACCTGCTTTGGGAGCAGGGGGTCGCAGGTTCGAATCCTGTCACCCCGATTCTTCTGAAAAGAAGAAAAGGAAAAATATATATTGTAACATGCGGGTGTAGTTCAATGGTAGAACACTAGCCTTCCAAGCTAGATACGTGGGTTCGATTCCCATCACCCGCTTTGTAAATGCCCAAAAGCGTTTACAAGCATGTAATCTACATGGAAATGTGTCCATAGCTCAGCTGGATAGAGCACCGGCCTTCTAAGCCGGGTGT